>DATKLX010000058.1:0-15482 GCA_035542155.1 Anaerolineaceae bacterium | reverse complement strand
TGGTATCATTAGTCTCCTGGTTGGGTATATCGGCTGTCTGTTCACAACTCCAATATACTCAACCAGGTCCTTTTTGTGCGGTTTTTCTGCCTCCATTTCTTACTTTTCTAATTCATTCTTCAGAGCTGAAAAAACATGATTTTGGGCGAGGAAAAGACCTATAATATCTTCAATGCCCCATTCTATCCTCCGCATGCCGGTCCTGATCCTCGTTTTCCTGACGCTCATCGCGCTCAGTCCACTCCCGCCCGATTTTGACCCTGCCCGGGTGGCTGCCCGCCAGATCGATTTCGCCGGGATTATCTGGACGGTGGACGCGGGCGGTTTCCAGGATGGTAACCACTTCTCCGATGCCCAGGATGCGGTCTGGGTGGATGCCGATAAACGACTCCATCTCACCATCCGCAAGGTCAACGGGACCTGGTACGGCAGCCAGATCACCTCGCTCAGCAACGCCCATTACGGCCCGCACCGCTTCCAGGTGACTACCGTAAGCCCTTACCCGACCCTCGACAACCTCGACCCGAACGTGGTGCTGGGGTTGTTCCTCTATGAAAAAAGTTGCAGCAAATCGTACTGCGTCCGGGAAGTGGATCACGAATTCTCGCGCTGGAACCTGCCCACATCGCCCTTGAACGCCCAATTCGTTGTCCAGCCTTCTACTCTAAAAACCCGCTATCAATATGCGATGGCCCTGGGCGGCGCGACCACCACCACCCATGTGATCGACTGGCACGAAGGCTACATCAATTTTGCCAGCTACCTGGGAACGGACCACAACAACCCGGCCAGCCTGCTCAAGGCCTGGAGTTATACGGGGGCTTATATTCCCACCGAACTCGATTATCCCCTTATCATCCTGGATTTCTGGGTGAACGATTTGGACAAAGGTAATGTTCCGGCTGCCAACCAGGAAGTCATCATTTCCGATGTGGAAATCTCGACGCTTTGCCGCCCGGCCGCGGATATCGCCTGCGGTCAAATGGTGTCTGCCAGCACGGTGCCTGGCGCATACCCGAAAGTTCGCGACCAGATCGACGCCTACCGCGATTCTACCTGGCCAGAATATGGACCCGAGGTAGCTTTTGCCTACAAAGCCCAATCCGATGGGCGGGTTACACTGCAGCTTTCCAATCACCCCTCCGACCTGGACCTGTTCGTGATCAGCAATAATGCGGACAACAAGTGCTACAGCACCAACCAGGCCGTCACGCATGGGAATGAAGTGGCCAGCTTCGACGCCACTGCCGGGCAAACCTACTACGTCGCGGTCGATAGCTGGGGCGAAGGCGGCAGCCGCTTCGACCTGACGGTGGACTGCAGCGGGGCCGCGCCGCCGGCCGACCCCGAGAAGGTATTCTACAACAATTACTTCCCCGTCGTCCGACGGTAACCGGGTGGGACAGTCGTGATCCAAATCGAACAAATTACCAGGGTAAACGACGAGCTCATCGAAGCTTTCCAGCGCCTGATGCCGCAACTGACCAGCTACAGCCCGCCTCCCACGCGCGCGGAGCTGGAAGACTTGGTCTCCTCCCAGGCTTCCCGGCTGCTGACGGCGCGCGTTGGCCCGGGCGGCCCCATCCTGGGCCTGCTCACCCTGGTGGTGTTCCGCACCCCCACCGGCGTGCACGCCTGGATCGAAGACGTAGTGGTCGACGAAGCCGCGCGAGGGCAGGGGATCGGCGCGGCGCTGACCAAAACCGGCCTGGAGCTGGCAGCCCGGCAGGGAGCCAAAGCGGTCAACCTGACCTCGCGCCCGGCGCGCGAGGCCGCCAACCGCCTCTACCAGCGCCTGGGTTTCGTCCGCCGGGAGACCAATCTGTACGAGTACAGGTTCAAGGATTGACCATTGACTCTTATTTTGAATCTGATATAATCTACTATGTAAGTCCATTGTACTTATAAAGTTCAGCCTTTCGTTGCGGACGAACTATGGAAAAAGCGACCCGCCAGTTTACCAAAGAGTATAACTCTCGTTTGGTCCTCAAAACCATCTACCAGGCAGAGGATATCAGCCGCGCCGAGATCTCCCGCATCACCGGCCTGACCCGCACCACCGTCTCTGACATCGTCGCCGGCCTGATCGATGAGGGCCTGGTCGAGGAAGTTGGGATCGGCGCCTCTTCGGGCGGCAAGCCCCCGGTGCAGGTCAGCCTGGTCGAAAACGCCCGCCAGATCGTCTGCGTGGACCTCAGCAACCCCGAATTTCGCGGCGCGGTAGTCAACCTGCGCGGCAGCCTTCAGTGTTCCGAGGTTTTGCCACAGCAGCACCAGCACGGGCAGGCCAACCTGGCGGTCGTCTTTGAGCTGATCGAACACCTTGTGTCGCAAGCCACGGCCCCGATCCTGGGCATCGCGGTCGGTACGCCGGGCCTGGTTAACAGCCAGCAGGGGGTGGTCCTGCGCGCAGTCAACCTGGGCTGGACGGATCTCCCGCTCAAGAAAGATTTGCAGAACCGCTTCCAGATCCCTGTCTATGTCAGCAATGACAGCCACGTGGCTGCGATGGCCGAATTCACCTACGGGCATTGGAACAAGGCTCCAAACCTCGTGGTAATCAAAGTGGGCGAGGGGATTGGCTCAGGGATCGTGCTCGACAGCAAGCTCTATTACGGCGACGGTTACAGCGCCGGTGAAATTGGCCACCTCTCGGTGGTCGACGAAGGCGGCGAGCTGTGTAGCTGCGGGAAATACGGCTGTCTGGAAACCGTCTCGAGCAGCCAGGCGGTGATCCGTGAAGCTCAGCTCTTGAGCGCGGTCAAGAACGGCCACGCGCTGGCCCGCGACCCCCAGGAGCTGACCCTCGAACGGGTGAGTGATTGGATCGCCAGCGGCGACCAGGACATGGCTGCGCTGGTCACCCGCGCCGGGAAATACATGGGCGCGGTCATCGCCAGCCTGATCGGTATCTTGAGCATCCGTAAGATCATTATCGCCGGTGATTTTGGCCTGTTTGGTGATCATTACCTGGACGCCGTCCGGTGCGAGGCAGAGAAGCGCGTTTTACCCGGGATGATGGCCAACACCGAAATCGCCCCTTCGACGCTCGGCGCCAATATCGTCCTCCTCGGCGTATCCGCGCTGGTGATGGCCGAGGAGCTGGGCTTGCCGTAGACCTCCCATTTACCTCCAAAAATCTGGATCCTGGCGGCTGGAAGTGAGATATGGAACTGGTCAAACCACAGTTTATCCCTCCCCTCGATGATGGATTTCGCCCGGCGGTCCTTGCCAACCGCGCTTTCGAGCGTAAGGTCCGCGACGTGGGCGTCCCCCTGGTGATCGGACTGGAACGTGATGCGGGCAAGGTCACCCGCTTTGAAACCCGCGTTTTCCCCGAAAACGACCCGCGCGCCGGCGAAAACCTGTATTACGTGGAACGCCTGTTCAAGTTCCTTCTCTGGCAGCGCGGCGGGTTCAAAATCTACCTGGGCGGGCCGCGCAGCATCGCCGAATACCTCCAGCAGGCCTACAGCCCGGGCGGCGCGCGCAAATTTGACGCTCACTTTTTGGGCGCACAGGTCTACGAGCGGTCCTTTTCGGTCGAATCCTGCGCCGCGGAGAACGTTCCAGTCGCCCATGAGCCCGGCGAACCCCTGGGCCGCCACCTCGACGGCTGCCGGATTGGCTTCGACCTGGGCGCCTCGGACCGCAAGGTCAGCGCCGTGGTCGACGGCAAGGTGATTTACAGCGAAGAGGTGATCTGGGAGCCGCGCAAGCAGTCCGATCCCGGCTACCATTACCAGGAAATCATGACCGCCCTGAAAAACGCCGCAGCCAAAATGGAGCGTCTCGACGCCATCGGCGGCAGCTCAGCGGGGATCTTTATCGATAACCGCCCCATGGTTGCCTCGCTCTTCCGCGGCATCCACCCCGACCGCTTCCCCGAAGTCAGGGACCTCTTCCAGCGCATCCGTGAGGAGTTCAACGTCCCCCTGGTGGTGATCAACGACGGCGATGTGGCTGCTCTGGCCGGGTCGATGTCACTCGAGGACAACGGCGTCCTGGGCATCGCCCTCGGATCCAGCGAGGCGGCTGGCTATATCGACCTGGATGGACACATCCTCGGCTGGCTCAACGAGCTGGCGTTTGCCCCGCTGGATTATAGCCCCACCGCTCCCGCCGACGAATGGTCGGGGGACATCGGCTGCGGCTCGCAGTACTTCTCCCAGCAGTGCGTCTTCCGCCTGGCGCCCAAAGCGGGCATCCGCGTGCCCGCGAACATCACCGACGCCGAGAGACTTCTTTCCATCCAGGAAAAACTGGAAGCCGGCCACGAAGGCGCCGAACAGATCTGGCGCAGCATGGGGATCTATCTCGGCTATGCCCTGGCCCACTACGCCGATTTCTACACCATCCGCCACGTGCTGATCCTGGGTCGCTGCACCTCGGGCCGCGGCGGCGCGCTGTTGCTTGAAGAGGCCAACCGCGTGCTGGCCGCCGAGTTCCCCGGCCTGGCCTCCCGCTTCCATGTCCAGCTCCCCGACGAGCGCAGCCGGCGCATCGGCCAGTCGATCGCCGCCGCCTCCTTACCCTCACTTTCTTGACCTTGTGTAGTCGTAGGGTGGGTGGAAGGGCGTCCGAGCACTCATCTGAAATCTATCTGTCGCCCTGGAACCCACCACCCTACGCAGGATTTCTTGAGAAAGGGTAATTATGAATCTTCATCAACCCACCGCCGAAATTTTCGTCCCCGACGGACTGCCCGTGGAGCAGGCCCTGGCGCGCACCACTCACATGGCGATCAGCGCCCACCAGGACGACATCGAGATCATGGCCGCCGAGCCGATCCTGCGCTGCTTCCAGCAGCCCGACCTCTGGTTTTGCGGGGTGGTGATGACCGACGGGCGCGGTTCCCCGCGCGAGGATCTCTACCAGGATTACAGCGACGAGGCCATGCGCGCGGTCCGCTTCAAGGAGCAGAAGAAAGCCGCTTTCGTCGGCGAATACGCCGCCCAGGTGCTCCTCGATTACCCCAGCGGGGTGATCAAGGACCCCGCCGGCCAGCCGCCGGTAGAGGACCTGGCAGCTCTCCTCAAAGCCGCCCGGCCGCGCTTCGTCTACACCCACAACCTGGCCGATAAGCACGATACCCACGTCGGGGTCGCGGCAAAGGTCATCGCGGCGATCCGCTGCCTGGACGAGGCCGAGCGCCCTGAAAAGCTCTTCGGCTGCGAGGTCTGGCGCGACCTGGATTGGATGGTGGATGGTGATAAAATTCCCTTCGATTTGACTCCCCACGCCAATCTGCAGGAGGCGCTCCTCGGGGTGTTCGATTCGCAGATCGCCGGCGGGAAGCGCTACGACCTGGCCTCCATGGGCCGCCGCCGCGCCAATGCCACCTATTTTGAGTCCCACGGGGTGGATATATCCGAAGGCCTGTCCTTCGGCATGGATCTCACCCCCCTCATCCGCCATCCCGAGCTGGATCTCTCGACCTACGTGCAGGACCACATCACCCGCTTTGCCCAGGACGTCGCTGAGCGAATCCGGCGGGTAGCCAAAGGATAAAGCCGCATGTCGCTTCGCTCAGAAATCTTCGAACAGCCCGACGTTCTGGAAGGCCTGCTCTCCCGCCAGATGGACCGCATCCAGGAGATCGCCGCCCAGATTCGCCGCCAGGACGTGGAGTACGCGGTCCTCGCCGCGCGCGGCACCTCGGATAACGCCGGGCGCTACGCCAACTACGTCTGGGGCGCGTACAACAGGCTTCCGGTGGCGCTGGCGACCCCCTCCCTCTACACCTTCTACCAGAAGACGCCCCGCCTGCGGGGCGCGCTCGTGGTGGGCATTTCCCAGTCCGGGCACTCACCGGATATCGTCAGTGTCGTCGCTGACGGCAAGCGCCAGGGCTGCCCGACTCTGGCCATCACTAACGACCCCGCTTCTCCGCTGGCCCAGGCCGCCGATTTCGTCCTCGACATCCAGGCCGGCCCCGAGATCGCCGTGGCGGCTACCAAGACCTACACCGCCTCGCTGATGGGCATCGCCATGCTCTCCGCCTGCCTGGCCGCAGACCAGGAGCGCCTCGCCCAACTCCGGCAGGTTCCCGAGTGGACCCGCCAGGCCCTGCTCCGCGACGCGGCCGTCTCCAGGCTTTCTCTGCGTTATACCTACATGCAGCGCTGCGTGGTCCTCGGGCGGGGCTTCAATTACGCCACCACATTCGAGTGGGCATTGAAAATGAAAGAGCTGGCCTACGTCGAGGCCGAGCCCTATTCTTCCGCGGATTTCCTCCACGGGCCGATCGCAATGGTCGAGCGCGGGTTCCCGGTCATGGCGGTCGCGCCGGACGGCGGGGTCTACGCGACCCTGGCTGAGGTGCTGCAAAAAGTCCACGACGAGCAGCTCGCCAACCTGACCGTCATCTCCAACCGGCCCGAAGCGCTGGCCCTGGCCGAATCGCCCATCCCGCTCCCGGCGGGCATCCCCGAGTGGCTCAGCCCCATCGTCGCCATCATCCCGGGCCAGCTCTTCGCCTACCACCTCACCCGCCACAAAGGCTACGACCCCGAGGCTCCGCGGTCCATCCATAAAGTAACGGAAACTGAGTAAAAAGAGCCTCACCACAGAGATCTCAGAGAAAGGAAGAAAACGGAGAGTGTGGACACACTCGCACATCCCGGCGTCGCCAACATTGACATCCCGATCACCGCGCCGAAGGTGTGGGCGGTGTTGAAGGAGAAGGATGTGGCGTTGCAGTATATAGTCGGGAGCGAGGATTGATTTCCCGCTCCAATTAAAAAATCCTTAATGGAGGTCTATGAACGACCAATTGGAAGCGAACAAGAGAATCGTGCGCGAGTGGCATGACCTCGCCATTAACCAGCGCAAGCCCGAAGAAGCGGTTGCCAAATATCTTGGACCGCACTATCGGCAGCACAATCCTGGCGCAGCAGATGGTCCCGAACCTTTTATAGCGACTGTGAAATGGTTCGAGCAAACCTATCCAGATTTTCGCTTGGAATCAAAAAGGATCATCGCGGAAGGCAATTACGTGGTCCTGCATAGTCACATGATCCGCAAACCCGGCGACCGCGGTATGGCGGTCGTGGATATCTTCCGTCTTGAAAACGGCAAGATCGTTGAACATTGGGATGTCGTGCAAGAAGTTCCTGAAACGTCAGCGAACAACAACACGATGTTTTAGCCACAGCCGATTATCCCGCCGCCCGAACTCTGGGCGATTTTGAAAAAAAGCCTGGCGTTGTAGCGCCACTCTCCGGATGGTAGCGAGTCTTCCTGCCGTCTAACAATGGCATGCAGGCGAAGCCGTTTCCTCTTCGCTACAGCGCCGCGCCTGATGCGAGCCGTGAAACGGGGCATCTTGTCCTTGTTCCACACCCCCTGGACTGGGTCATGGTTCAGCTTTTTCTACGAACAGACAGCACGGCAATCTTGGTCGAATGATTGAACGGCGCCGGGTCGGTGGGGGGATTGCGCACCCGGGTGTGGGGGAAGCCGGTGAAATCTTCGGGGACGGGGATCAGCTCTTCGATCTTCAGGAAACCATCCGCGCACAGGTCCTCAAGCAGGGCCAGATACTCCGCCCCGCTGGCGAACAGGGCATTGTTGATCGCCACCAGGATCCCGCCGTGAGCCGCCAGCGGGCGGACCTTGTTGATCACCCGCTGGCTCTGGTGGACCAGGTCCACCCGGCCCCGGCGCGTGGTCGAGAAGAAAGGCGGGTCGAGCAGGACGCAGTCGAACAGCTCGCCGCGCCGCTTGAAAGCGTTGACCTCGCTCCAGAAATCCCCGGCGATAAAGTCGGAGGGCTGGATCTTAAAACCGTTCAGGGCGTAGGACGCCTTCGCGATCTCCAGGAACGAGCGGTTGAGATCCAGGTGGACCACCCGCGCCGCGCCGCCCGCGCGGGCCGCCACCCCCAGGCTGCCGGTGTAAGCAAAGGTATTGAGCGCCGAGCGACCGCCCAGGTGCGCCTTGAGCCAGGCACGCAGCCCGCGCGTATCCAGGAACAGGCTGGCAGCGCTGTTCATCTGCAGGTCCAGCGCGTACCAGACCCCGTTTTCACATACCTTCCGGTCCGGGGCTTCTCCGAAGGTCAGCAGTCCGCGGCGCGCCTGGGGATCTGCGCCGGAGCGGGTCTTGACCACCACGGCCTCCAGCCAGGGCAGCCGTTCCAGGTAGAAGGTTTGGGCCATCGCCGCCTCGCGCCGGGTAGAAGCGTCCTCCTGCAGCAGGAGGGTCCGCCCATACAGGTCGGCGACCAGCGAAAGTCCCGGCGGTCCCTCCAGGAACCCGTTGAAGAGCCGCAGCGCGCCCTCATGGTCCGGATCGAGGAGCCCTTCGCGGGCTTCGAACGCGCGGGAAAGATCAGATAGCAGGTCTGAATCGGGGATGGAGTCCATATTCCTCCATTATAATAGGTGGGTTTGACCTTCCATACAGGTGGGATGAAATGTTTCGCGACCGAGAGTACCTGAGAAACCTGTTCCGCATCGCCGTGCCGATCATGCTCCAGAACCTGGTCTCTTCCTCGCTCAACGCGGTGGGGGTGATCATGATCGGGCAGTTGGGCGAAAAGGCTGTGGCCGGGGTCGGCTTGGCCAACCAGATCTTCTTCCTCCTCACCCTGATGCTGTTCGGGATCAGCAGCGGCTCGGCCATCTTTACCGCCCAGCTCTGGGGCCGCCGCGACGTGCCCAGCATCCACAAGGTGCTCGGCCTTTGCCTGGCCCTCGGCTGCGGAGCGGGCTTGTTGTTCACCCTGATAGCGGTTATTTTTCCCCAGGCCGTCCTCAGCCTCTACACCGAAGACCCGGCCGTGATCGCCCTGGGCAGCCAGTATCTGCACATCATCGGCATCAGCTACCTGGCCACGGCGATCACCTTCAGCTTTGCCTCCGTCTTGCGCAGCACCGGTGACGTGCGCGTCCCCATGGCGGTCAGCATCACTGCCATCTGCCTGGATGGGCTGCTCAACTACACCCTGATTTTTGGGAAATTCGGCTTTCCGGCCCTGGGGGTCCAGGGAGCAGCCCTGGGTACCTGCCTGGCCCGCTTCTTCGAGTGCATCCTGCTCGTCTCGGTCACCTATCTCACCCGGCGAACAGCCGCCGCCCATCCGCGCGAGCTGCTCGGGGCTCGGCCGGATTTCATCCGCCGATTTCTGGCCACCGTGCTGCCGGCAGCCTTCAACGAGACGCTCTGGTCGCTGGGGTTCACCACTTATAACCTGATCTACGCCCACATCAGCACCGAAGCCATCGCCGCGGTGAACATCGCCAGCACGATCGAGAGCCTGGCCTTCGTCATCTTCTTTGGCATCTCCACCGCCAGCGCGATCCTGATCGGCAACCGTATTGGCGCCAACGAGGAAGAAAAGGCCTTCACCTACGCCCGGCGGGCGCTGGCGCTGGGCGCCGGACTGGCCCTGATCGTGGGGGCGATCATCATCACCACCTCCGGCGCGATCCTGACCTTATACAAGGTCTCGCCGGTGGTAACCGGATACGCGCGCAACATTCTGATCGTGATGGGCTGTGTCTTGTGGATCAAGGTTTCCAATCTGACAGTAGTGATCGCCATCCTGCGCAGCGGCGGGGACACGCGCTTCTCGCTGGTCCTGGATTCGGGTTCGATCTGGCTGATCGGCATCCCCCTCGCCCTGCTGGGGGCCTTCGTCCTCCACCTCCCGATCTATTATGTTGTTTTAATCGTGATGATTGAAGAAGCCTGTAAGCTGGCCGTCGGCCTCTTCCGCTTCCGCTCGCGCAAATGGATCAATAACCTGGCGCAGAGCGCGGGGTGAAAGAACGAGAACCGCCTGTCCTGGCGGATAGGCCAGGGAGAACCGAAACCCGAGAACCTTACAAAGTAGGGCCGAGGCATTCGGAATGCCATTGGCCTTCTCGAAAAGAATACCCCCGGCTTCATGCCGAAGGCAAAGATGCCTTCAACATTCCAGAATTTCATGCGCTGATCACTACCGCACAATCGTTGACCCGTGCGAACCGTCGGGCTGGGCGGTGACCACCTCGCCGCCGCGGGTCAGCGTGCCCTGGTAGGGCTTCTCCCCGGCGTGGGCAGTCCACCCGCTGAGCACGAAGGGCGCCGGCCCGTCGGCGGGGATCCACTCTCCATTGTATTTCCGGGCGACGTGGACGTGGATCCCGGTCGCGCTGCCGCCCTCGCAGGAGGGATGACCCAACCGGTCTCCGGCCCGGACGACCGTCCCCGCGGCCGCCCGCTCGCTGGCCGCCAGGTGCAGGTAGAGTAGCACCCAACCGGTCTCCTCATGCCCATCTCCATCGAGGTCGAGGGTCAATTCCCCATTTTCGGAGCGCACCACCACCCCGTCCGCCGAGGCCAGCGCCCAGGCGCGGCTGGTCCCGCAGCCGCGTTCGCCGGTGATGGGGGCGAAATCCAGCGCGCCGGGCGGGGTGCCCGTGTTCCAGGAGATGTGCGGGCCGGACGTCAGCGCCCACCGCTCCCCGGGAGCGAAGGGTAAATCGAGGGGCGGTTGGGCCAGGCTGGCCGGGTAGAGCGGTTCCACGGCGGCCGCCCGCTGCCAGGGGTCGCCGAACAGGCGGGTATAGAGGGCCAGGAAGCCCTGCGGCCCGTAGAGCGCCGCCGCCCAACTCTCGGCCGGGTAGATTTTGGCGAACAAAAACTGGACCGCGACCGACCCGGCATTGAGCGCTGGGCTGAACGGCGTGGCTCCCCCGTCTTTGAACTCTAGCGTTGTCCGCGTCCCGCTGCGCCAACAGTAATAGCCGATGTTCAGCTCCTTGGCCGCCAGCGAGAGCTCCTTGTACAGGCCGTTGTAGCCGGTGACGTAAAACCCGAGTGGGTGGTCCACCTGGCCCGGGTCCGGCCGGCCGCTGACCCAGCCCGAGCGGAACTCCAGGAAGGCGAGCAGGATGCGCGGGTTGACCGAGGTTTCCAGTGCGACGCGGCGCACGATCTCGCTCCCGCTCAGAGTCTGTTTGTCGACCGTCTCAGAGTACGCGCTCAAATACCCTCCCGCCGCGGAAATAAAGGCCGGCAGGTCGAGATCCACCGCGGTGGGCGAGTCGACCACCTCACTGTCGGGCATCACCGCGCTGGGATAAGCCGCCGGCAGATAGCGGTTGGGGATCACCAGGATCTGGCCCGGCTCGATCAGGCGCTGGGGGTCGACCGGCCTGGCCGAGGTGATCTCTTCGGCGTCGACGCCAAAGCGCGCGGCCAGGCTGAAGAGAGTGTCGCCGGCCTGGGCGGGGTATTGGAACGGCGGCTGATCCGCGGGGGGCGTCGCGCCGGGCGAAGTCCCCCTGGACTGTCCGCCAGGACAGGCTGGCGTACTGACCAGGGGAGGCGGCAGGCTGACCACCGCCGGGCTTCCGGGGGTCGCGGTTTGCAGCCCCGGGAACGGCGTCGCGGGGTTTTGATTGGGAGGGGAGGTTTGTGCGGTCGGCATGGAGAGGGTCGGGGGCGCGGCCGCCTGGCTCGGGGCGGGTGTGAGCGGGACTCCTCCCGCCTGCAGGGTCTTTTCCAGAGCCTGCGCGGAAATCCCACCCGGCCGGGCGGCGCGGGCGGATGGAAAGCTGCACGCCAGGCCTGTCGCCAGCAGCAGGATCATGGCCGCCCAACCATGCCGGGGATTTTGCCGGGAAGGACCGCCTGTCATCCTGCTGAGTGCCTCATCGCCGCCGGAAGGCCCCCAGGGCTCATGGGCACTGGAACCCCGCGGCCTGGGGAAGCTGGCCGGCAGCATTGATCTGCTGGTATTCCTGCTCGTAGAGCGCCGCGACCGCCGGGCTGTGCAGGATGATCAGGTTATCGTCGTTGGCCGTGTCCGCCGATTTGGTGAAGTTAAACGAGCCGGTGATCACCGTCTGCCCATCGATCACGATCACCTTGTGGTGCATGGTGTATTTGTTGCCATCCGTCTTGAAGGGGAGGTGGGCGCAGAAAAGAGTCGGCAGCGCCCCCTGCGAGGCGCCGCGGTCTTCGATCACTCCCTGGACGTCCAGCGCTGCTTTCGCCCGCTCGATCAGCGCCGAGGCCAGGCCCGGATCGGTGAAGGTAAAGATCATCACGTGCACCGACCGTTTCGCCCCCTGGACCGTCTGGACCAGGTGAGCCATCACCTGATCTGTGGGGGAGAAATAATTTTCCACCCGGACCCCGTCCAGGGTCAGCGAGGGAGCCAGCGCCCCGATTTCGGCCTTCGCGCCAAAGCGCTTGTCGACGAACAGCTCGTTGAACTTGGCCTGGTAGTTGGCGATGAGCTGGGGCGCGGTAATTTCCAGCAGGTTGTTGTTGTTCCGATAGGTATCATTGTAGGAGAGGTTCCACGAGCCCATGAGGAGGGTTTTTCCATCGATGATGACAATTTTGTCGTGCATCAGGCCGTTGGAGCGCCCTCCGTTGACCAGACCGACCCCGGCCGCCTTGAGCGTCTTGATCGCGTCGAAGGTCTTATTGTTGGTGGCAGCGTTATCCAGCTTTTGCTCGCCGTTGGTCCCATCGTACACCACGCGCACGATCACCCCGCGCTTCTGTGCGTCGGCCAGGGCGTTGACCAGGTCGGGCAGGTTGAGGTCGAAGGAGGTCACGTCGATGCTCTGCGTGGCGGATTGGATGAGCGGCAGGATGACCTGGTCCACACCGCTGCCAGATTGATCGGGCGGGTTAGGGTTGGTGAAAAAAACGTGCAGCCAGGCCGGCATCGCGCTTTCGGCCGGCGTGGGCTGGCCGGGGGCGGCCTGGGTGGCGGGGGCGGTGGGGGCAGGCGTGGGCTCCTGGCCCTGCCTGTACACGTACCCGGCGACCGCGATGACGATGGCCAGGACGACCAGGCTGATCAAATTCGGCGAGCGGCGGCGAGAAGACATAAGGTCAGTCCTTTTCTGCCTATCACTGCTTGAACAGGTATTCGAGCGCCTCATGGGTGGAGAGGCCAGACACGTCCTGGGCGGCCTGCTCCGGACTGGCCTTTTCAGCCCCATCCGTCGAAAAGGACGGGCTGGAGCCAGAGGCCTGGGCGGTGAGCCTGCGCAGGTCGGCGATGTCTTTGGCCAGCGCCTTAGAGCTCTTGCTTTTGTAGCCGCCGAGGATGCGGTTGATCTTGCGCATCACCGCCATCAGGTTGTTGACCCGCCGGCCCCCCTCCTCAGGATCGTCCGCACCCTGCAGTACCCGGTCGAGCTGGGCGACGCCCCAATTGATGAGGGTGTTCGCCTCGGCGTCTTCCAGTTCGTCGGTCAGGTTTTCCGTCTCGAGGATGCGGTCGATATAGGGTTGTTTGTCCATGGTAAGGATATTGTAGCAGAAGAACGAGAACCGAGAACAGAGAGCAGAGAACGGGTGGTTTTCTTCTTTTTGGTGAGATTACTTAACAATGAGTAGCGGGTCGACGAGCTGGAAGGCATTGCTCACCCGCCAGGCGCAGTAGGTGGCCATCTCGGCGGGGGAGGCGCCGGGGTCGTAATGGGCCAGGCTGGCGAAACGCGCCCCGGAGGGGCCCACCCGCGCCTCGAGGTGGAGGTGAGGGTTGAGCGCGTTCCCCGACGCGCCGATCTTGCCCAGCGGTTGGGCGCAGGCGACCCGATCGCCCGCTTGCAGGGTCGGGGCAGCCTGCAGGTGGGCGTAGACCAGGTAGAGCGAACGCTGCTGCGGGTCGAGGGCCAGGTGGAGATCGACGTCCGGGCAGGTCAGCGGGCCGTTGAAGGGCAGCGTCGGGGCCGGTGTGGGCAGGACGGCTAAACCGGGCCAGTCCGCTGGCAGGCCGTCCAGCGGCGTCTCTATAATGAGGGCGTTGCCGTAAGGAAAGCGGTCCTGGATCGCCGCGGCGACCGTCCCTGCCAGCGCGGCCTGGACCGGCGCGCCCGCCAGCGCGACGCGCGTCCCCGGCTGGAGGACCGAGAGATCCACGCCCTCGTGGGGGTTGTCCGATCCCGGCGGCGGGGGGTGGTAGGGGTTGGTCACCAGGCCGGGGATCTGGCCGAGCGAGTAGTCCGCCAGCGGCGAGCACACCTGTATCGCCGGCGCGGGGGTCAGCGTCTCGGTTGGAGCGACAGTCGAAGTCGGGGGAGTGGTTGACGTCTGGGTTGGGGCGATGGTCCAGGTTGGCTCCCGCGTGAGCGCGGGAAGTGGGGTAGAGGTGATTGCCGGGGCGCAGGCTGTCAGGACCAGAGCGAACAACACCAGGCGGGAAAGCATGAAGGAATTATATTGCTGATTGTGGATAAAGCCCTGTGGCGAGAGGACCAAAATGTTATTATCTTTGCGGACGGCGGCGAATATCGAGCGCAGCTCCTCACCCTTTCGCCGCGGTTGAGAGGATCATCCTCCCTTGAAAAAACAAACAAGCTCATCGTCCTTTCTTCGTTCACGATCCCTGTTGGCTGCATTCCTGGTCGGAGTGTCAGCTTTTTTTGCCGCACGCCTGTTTGTGCTGATTGACCAGAAAGCAGTCAATATCCTCTTCTGGGATCAATGGGGATTTTTGACCCCTTTATTTGAAGGTAAGACAGGGTGGTGGACTCTGTTCTCCTATCAGGCTGGCGCTCACCGGATGGGGGTTGGTTTCTTCCTGATCCAGTTGCTGGCAGAATGGACGCGTTGGAATACACGCGCAGATGCTTTTGCGATCCTGGCACTGATATTCGCGGCGATGCTGCTGGCGATTGCCTTGAAGAAAAGGGTCTTCGGATCTTTGTCCGCCTGGGACGCGTTGATCCCAGCGATTTTCCTGACCGTGGCACAGTACGAGATCTTTATCGGCACCCCGGACGAATCAGCCGCGGCCATGCCGCTTCTTCTCCTGATGCTGCTTTGCCTGGCCTGGACGATGGACCGCCCGGCAGTCCGGCTTCCGCTTGTGCTGACGTTGAATTTCCTTTTGATCTTTACCGGTTATGGTTTTCTCATCGCTCCGGTGACGATCGCGGTCTTCGGGGTGGAGCTGTACCACACAGTCCGGAATCGTTCTCGATCAGCGATGGCTGCGGCTGGAATTGGAATGATTGGTTCGATCGGGTCGGTCCTCCTTTATTTTCGCGGCTATCAGTTTGTACCCGAAGCACAATGTTATGGCTTTAGTGCAGCAAATCTGGTTAAGTACTCCTTGTTCATGGGGGTGACGTTTTCAAAATTCGTTGGCCTGGATTATACTGACCAGCGCTGGCCCACGTTGATCTTTGGCGCTTTGCTTTTAGCGGTGATGCTGGCTGCGTTCCTCTACCAGGGTACCGGATTTTTCTCCGGGCGCAATCCCGGAAAAACAAACTACCGGGCTGCAGTGATCTTGATTGCATACAGCCTGGTATTTTGTGCCAGCGCTGCGGTGGGGCGAGTTTGTTTGGGAATGGCTGCCGCGCAGTCATCCCGCTTGTAAGGTCGCATAATTTCGTACTACCCGAAGTCTTTTAATTTCGTACCTTAACAATCTCGAAAAATCGTACCCCCTCTCTCGCTCCAAATCCGCTACCGTTAAGTCGTGGGGTAGAAGGAGATGGCGAGATGGGACAGCG
>DATKLX010000057.1:0-10813 GCA_035542155.1 Anaerolineaceae bacterium | reverse complement strand
ATCCTCTTTATTGGCCGGGTCGCCAACCCGCAATAATACGGGCAGGGCAAAATCATCCGGCCTGGACGAGCGCTCGTCCAGGCCGGTTTTTTCGGGAAAATCTGCCCAGATCAGTTTGTAATGGGTTCTCCGGGAGCGCGGCCGATCGCCTCCGCCGCCACCAAAAAATCGGTCGCGGAAATCATCCCTACCAGCTCGTTCTTCTCATTAACCACCGGAACGTGGTGGATGTGATGTTCTTTCATCATCAGGCAGCACTGGCGCAGATCCCAATCCGTATGGGCAGTGATCAGCGGAGAGGTCATAATCTCCCTCACCTTCGTCTTCCCCGGGTGGCGGTCCGCGGCGATAATCTTATCGCAGATGTCCGTCGAAGTGATGATGCCATACTCGGGATTATTCTTGGATTTAGACACCACCAGGCTATGAATATACCTGCGGCGCATCATCGCCAGCGCATCCGCCACGGTACAATCGGGATCGACGTACACTACCAGGTCGATCATCCAATCACGAACTGTAAATGTCATCTCCGGCCTCCTTTTCAGTCGTCAGTTCTCAGAAAGATTAGCAGTTGGTTGCCTACCGAGGCGAACTCGATCTTCCTTGAGCGATGGAGAGGGTCGAAGGAAACCAGCGCCCTTTTGCATAGTGTACAGGATATGAGAAGAAAAGGCAAATCTATCGACTCTTCGTCACCCCCACCTGCCGGCAGTACTCCAGCACCGGGCAGGTCGAACAGCGTGGAAGCGTCCCGGTGCAGATGTGCTTCCCAAACGGCACCAGCAGCCGGTTGATCTCGATCCAGTACTCCGTGGGAACCTTTGCCTCCAGGGCCCGGGTGGTGCGCTCCGGTGTGGGGGTGGCCACGAAACCCCAGCGGTTGGTCACCCGGTGGACGTGGATGTCCACACTGATGTACGTCTGCTCGCAGGCTACCCCCAACGCCAGGTTTGCGCATTTGATCCCCACCCCGGGGAAAGAGAGCAGCACGTCCCGATCGCAGGGAAGCGAGCCGCCGTACTCGCTCATCGCACGCCGCGCAATCTCGCGGATCTGCACGGCCTTGCGCTCGTGAAAAGTGGATGGACTGATCAGCCGGTCGATTTCTTCAGTACTCAGCCCCGCGATCTCTTCCGGAGTCCGCGCCCGGGTGAACAGCCGCCTGGCAATCGGGATGGTCTCCTCGTCGTAGGTACGGATGGAAATGATGCAGGCGATGATCTGCTCGAAAAGGTTCCCAAATCCTTCCTCCGCCAGCTCGAACATGGCAGCCTTGGGATATTTCGCCACTGCTGCTCGGATCCGGGCAAATATGTCGTCGATATCGAACGGCCTTTTTTCCACTTTCTCCCCTGAGAGATCAGCCGCTTAGTTGTTCCAGCTCTGTCACCAACCTGTCCAGCTCTTCGACCATCGCCCCGCTGCCCAGCTCTTGAAAAACCTGGACGAGCGCCCGCTGGTACCACAGCGTGCCATCCTTGCCGCCCTTGAAAGGCAGCCAGATCTCCTCGCCGCTGCTTCGGTAACAGGCGAGGAGATCGCGGGCATTGTGGACCTTATCCGCCAGAGAAACCCGCTGGACGGCTGGGCTGGCGCTTTGTAGCTCACGCAGGTACTTTTCCTTGCGCTCGCGCCATGGCGGTTTTGGCGTGACCAGGGTATCGCTGCAACCCCGCACGATCTCCGCCACAGTGGCGCCGTACCGGCGATTGATCTCCTCTAGGGTCTCCTCCCCGCCCTGATCCTCTCCCGCGTCGTGCAGCAGGGCAGCGATCGCCTCGTCTTCACTCCCGCCGTCTTCCAATACCAGTGCCGAAACGCTCAGCAAATGGGCCATATAGGGCACACCGGTCGCCTTGCGGATCTGCCGCCCATGCAGCTCGTAGGCATATCCCAGCGCATCCTGAAAACGGTTGGTCAGAATCGTGTTAGCAATCCAGCTCATACGTATAATACTCGTGCTCGCAGGGATTACCCCAGGTAGCGTAGAGCTTGCGCTCGCTCAGGTCAAACAGCAGGGCAGTGATCGTTTTCTCCCGATCGAGGGGTTTATCCTCATCGATCGCGTGGTTGCAGATCGAATCCTGGAAATTTACGTGGTCGCGCTGGATGGCCTGCAGCGTTTCAATCGAATGGCGCTGCGTCTGGCCCAGCAGGCGTATAGTGCGGAAATAGCGCACGCGCGTGCTGACCAGTTCGTCTGGTTCGCTCTCGACCAGTTGCATGGCCGGGTCGAGATAGTGGTTGGTGTGCGCCAGCGATCCATCCATCGCATAGAGCACCGCGAAATGCCGCGCGGAGACTTCCACATTGTACATTTCACCGCTTTCGTGGACGAGAAGATGGTTGTAGCCGGCCGCGCGGTGCGGGGCGAGCATATGCCGGATAGCCTCGGCGGGAGTCTTGACCGAGAGGACCGCCCGCGAGGCAACTAGGCGCGGAATTCCAATCCGGCAATCCGAAGGATAGACCGAGTCGCACACCTGGGAGATCCCATATGCATTCATGCCAATATTGGGCAGCAGGCCTCCGTAGGTCATAGCCAGGAACGGCGGCTCGTGATCGGGCGTGGCATGCAATATGTACACATCCGGCTCATCTTCTGGAACCCAATCTTCGTTATGAACCAGCATCACGTGCCCGTTCGCACTGCGGTCCTGGTTGACTGCCATGCTGGTGCACTTCTGCAGGTGCAAGGCATCCATCGTTACCGCTTCCATACCGTTTAAGACCGCCAGGTCTTCCATAGGCACATTGGCGCCTTCACTGATCCCCTGCATTTCCTCGACGTACTGCGGGTACCGTTCCTGAGCAAAGGGGATATATTTGCGCGCCTGGATCTGTGCTCCTTCCCATGTCAGTTGCAGAGTTTCAAAGGCGTCATCGAGCAGCTCGCGCGCGTTATCCAGGCTGTGGCGGATCGGCTCACGGCAGAACTCGCCGATCTGGCGGCCAATTCCGCGATGAGAACCAGAAACCTTGATGAGGGGAAGACGGTCGGGGTGTGGTTGCGCCTCCCCTGGATGGGATGAGCGTGCGGTGATCTTTGAGATAGCCTGTCTCTTTCAGATTCTGAATTGGATTTGGTGGAAATCCGGCCGCGAGGGGGAACACCTGCTTCTTGCATGCGGTTTCCAAATCCCCAACAGGGCTTTTTAGAAGTAGTGGACGATTAAGCCTGTTTCATTAAGATACCACAATTGGCCTTATTCGGCAACCAGCGCGCATATTTATTCATTGTCTATCGCTTGTTTATGGACGGTCATTCCAGGCTTGTCGACGACCTGGCCGTGGAACGCCAGACCGCCGCGGAGATTAAATCCTATTTGTTCTCGGTCAGTTTCTAGGCCAACAAATATATTCTCGGCCAGGATAAATCTGCCCTGGAGGCATACAATACTCAAACCGGCCAATTTCAAAAACTGCTTGGGGAAGCAAAAAATCGGATTATCGATGTTAACCGCGCCGGGCAGCTCTCCCTGATTAGCTCAAATTACCAGACCTGCAACGATAATTTCAACAAAGAGCGCGTTGGGGAATTTCCAACAGGGCCTCTTTTCCATCAAATAGTCCTACGATAAGCAGCAAAACATCCAGACCAATGTCCTCAATGATCTGGAACCCAGGACCATCCAGGCGGCTGAAGCGATTTTTAGCAGATTCGACGCCGAATATAATACGAATCGCGATACCGTCAATGCCACCAGCCAACAAAACCCGTTCATTCAGATTGGGCTGCTGATTTTCAATCCCTCGTGACCCGCTTCAAAATTATAAGCGAAGAGAGGGCTGCGCCGGAAAGTTGGCTCCCTGCCGTCGTAACTCCCGCGGAAACACCAGCCGCGGAACTCGAGAAGCTGATCCCGGCCTAATGGTCGACCGCCAGCATGACGCTCGAGGCTTTGATCACCGCATAAGCCTCGCCGCCCACCTTCAAACCCAGTGTGTCCACCGACTGGCGGGTGATGATCGAGACGATTTCAGTCCCGCCCGGAAGCTCAAGGATCACTTCTGAATTGACTGCTCCCGTGTTGATTTGCTTGATTCTGCCCTTCAATATGTTTCGCGCGCTGATTTTCATGCTTTTATACCCTCTTCTGTGTTTGAAATTTTAGTATTTTGATCTATTATACAGGAAAAAGAGAGCCGAGAACGGGACAGTCAAAAAGTGACTGTTCCCCGTTCTCGGCTCTCCTCCTTTTCAGGTAAAATAATGGGGAGGAGTCCACTCGATGGACGAAACCCACCTGTACCAGCAGATCGCCGAATCCATCCGCCGCGAGATCTACCAGGGGACGGTCAAGGCTGGCGACCGCCTGCCTTCTGTACGCCAGTTGACCAGGCGCTGGAACTGCACCCCCGGGACGGTCCAGCGAGCCTATCAGGAGCTCGCCCGCCAGGGTCTGGTGACCAGCCGGGCCGGGCAGGGCACTCACGTGACTGGCCTGGAGCCTGCGGCGCTCCAGAACCAGATCCCTCTCCGCCGGGCTGGCCTCGTTCACCGCGTGGAGAGTCTCTTATTAGAGGTGCTGTCCTCAGGTTACAGCACCGATGAGGTCGAGCAGGCAGTAAACCTGGCCCTGGACCGCTGGCGGGCAGTATCTGCCCGGCCCGACCCGTCTGACCCTGGTACGCTGCGCTTCAACGGCAGCCACGATCTGGTGATCCCCTGGCTGGCCTCCCACCTGAAAGAAGTCGCCCCGGCTGCTTCAGATTATCAGATGAAGATCCAGTTTTCCGGCAGTCTGGGCGGCCTGATCGCCCTTGCTGAGGGCAAGGCCGACCTGGCGGGCTGCCATCTCTGGGACGAAGAGAGCGATACCTATAACATTCCCTTCGTGCGCCGCCTTCTCCCCGGAAAGCGGACCGCGCTGGTGGCCCTCGGCCAGCGGCGGCTGGGCTTGATTCTAACGGCGGGAAATCCGCTTCACGTCCAGGGGATTCCAGACTTGCTTAACCCCGGGATCCGCTTCGCTAACCGCCAACCCGGGTCCGGCACGCGGGTCTGGTTGGACGCTCACCTGCGCCTGGCGGGGGTGGATCCGGACCGCATCCAGGGATATGACTGTGTCAAGCTGACCCATTCCGACGTGGCCCGCTCCATTGCTGAGGGAGAGGCGAACGCCGGCCTGGGATTGGAATTCTGTGCCAGGGCGTATGGCTTGAGCTTCCATCTTCTCGCCCTGGAGCGCTATGACCTGGTAGTTCCCGAGCCCATCTTCCACAATCCCTTGATCCAGGCTCTGGTCCGCTGGTTGGCCAGCGATGAAGCGGCAAAAATCCTGCAGGAACAGGGCGGATATGCTTCGGGCACCTCCGGGGAGGTCACATGGGTGAACTGAATCCTCTTCCAGACCCCTCCTCCTTGCCATCCTCTTCCACCGGGACAGATCTATCCGCAGAGTGGTCCACGGGCAACCGCTTCGTGGACCTGGGCAGGCTGGGACCCAGCAGTATCTGGAAAACGCTGGTGGTTTTCTTCGCTGAAGTAGTCTCGTTTTTAGCAGTCTCGGTTCTTGCGTCCGTGATCGTGCTGGTCGAGGCCAGCGGGAGGATCACCAGCGTGGATCAACTTTCCCCTCTGCTGATCTTGATCGCCGCCGGGTTGCCGTTCTATGGAGCCTTTCTGGCCCTGGTCTTCGGCGTTCGCGTCATGAACCACCGGCCGGTGAAAACCCTGGTCACCCCCCTGCCGCACCCGAGGTGGGACCGCTTCTGGCGATCTTTCCTCGTCTGGCTGGTCCTCAGCGCCCTGGGGGATCTGGTCATCGCTTTCATAATCTCCCCGGGAAATTATGTCTTTCAGTTCCAGCCCCAGGCCTTCCTGCCCTATGCGTTGGCGGTTTTGGTGTTCATCCCGGTCCAATCCGCGACCGAGGAGCTGACCTTTCGCGGCTACTTGCTCCAGGGTATCGGCGTCGCCACGCGCTCGGCATGGCTGGCCTGGATCGTCACTTCCGTAATTTTCGGCCTGCTGCACATCATGAACAATGAAATCCAGCAATACGGCCTCGGCCTGCTGGTCGATTACATTGGCCTGGGGCTGTTCCTCGGCTGGCTTACCCTCCGCGGGGAAGGGCTCGAGACGGCCCTGGGAGTTCATATCGCCACCAACCTGTACGCCACCCTCATGGTGACCTTCCCCGGCTCCAGCCTTCCCGCGCCCGCCATTTTCCGTACCCTCACCTACAACCCGGTTCAGAACAGCCTGGTTCTCGCCGCCGCGATGCTCCTCTTCCTGCTCTATTTCTACAGGGTAGAGCTCAAAAGAGGATCGTGACCGCTGCGAATGGCTCGATACTTTTATGGAGAAAACAATGAGCGAGACCTCGCACCCGAAAGAGCTGTTGGAGCGCATTTCGCTGGGGATCAATGGCCCTCAAATCAGCCCGTTGGGCACCGGCACGATGCAGTGGGGCGACCGACAAATCTGGGAATATGGCAAAGGCGGATATACTGACGAGGATATCCACCAAAGCTTCCTGGCCAGCCTGGAAAAGGGAATTAATTTCTTCGATACGGCCGAAGTGTATGGACGCGGCCTTTCCGAGACCTTTCTCGGCCGTTTCGTCAACGCCCTCGAGGACCGTGAGCAGGTCGTCGTCGCTACAAAGTTTATGCCTTTACCCTGGCGAGTGCGCCGCTCCAGCCTGGTCAAAGCCCTCAGGCGCAGCCTGAACCGCCTGGGGCTTAAGCGCGTGGACCTTTATCAAATCCACTGGCCTTTTCCCCCCATGCCAGTCGAGCACTGGGCCGCCGGCCTGGCGGATGCCGTCGAAGATGGCCTGACCCGCACGGTCGGCGTTTCGAACTTCAATCCCTCTCAGATGAACCGGGCTTATGAGACTTTATCACAGCACGGGGTTCTTCTGACCTCCAACCAGGTCTGCTACAGTCTGTTGGACCGCGGTCCGGAAAAATCCGGACTGATGCACGTTTGCAAGGAACTGGGTATCACCCTGATCGCCTACAGCCCCCTGGCGCGGGGGATGCTCACCGGTAAGTACTGCCCGGAAAACCCGCCGGGCGGCGTTCGTCGGCTGATGTATGCCGGCGCCCTCCAGCGTCTATCCGGGTTGATCGCCGTCCTGAGCCAGATGGGTGAAGCTCACGGCGGCAAGACGCCAGCCCAGGTATCCCTCAACTGGCTGATCTGCAAGGGAGCTGTGCCCATCCCCGGCGCAAAAACTGCCCGCCAGATAGAAGAGAATGTCGGCGCGCTGGGTTGGCGGTTGAGTGCCGATGAAGTTGCCGAGCTGGATGAGATCAGCGCGTCTTTCTAAACACCCCCCTGCTCTGCCTGGTATACCAGGGGTAAATAGACCTTATAGTGATGGTGACACGCGGGGCTTTGTTGCCCCTGCTCTGCCAGTATAGATACCTGGCTTGATTGGGCCGGCAGGTACGTTCGCACCGGGATAATATTGAGCAACAACAGGCACACAGCGATGGGAAAATAGATGAGCTTCATTGAATGCCTCTGCGATGAATGAGTCCGCCCTGCAAAAAAATGAACTAGATTACTATACAAAGTATATCCGGTCGGGCCTGTTAGAATCTTTACAAATGGCTTTCAATTATGGCCGATGACGTGACCTCGAGATCGATATCCTCCTGGACCAGCGTAAGGAAAACCTCTACTATTTTTTCTTCTCCCCTTCGATCTTCGCCCAGGTGTCACGCAGCGGTACAGTCAGGTTGAAGACCAGGTGATTTGGTGCCGAATCCAGGTCCACGCAGAAAAATCCTTTGCGTTCAAACTGGTAGTGCTCCCCTTTGGGAGCGTTCGCCAGGCTGGGTTCAACCTTGCATCCGTTTAGCACCTGCATCGATTCCGGGTTGAGATAATCCATGAAGGTCTTGCCTTCTTCGGGGTGGTTGGGATCCGGCACCGTGAACAGGCGGTCATACATGCGTACTTCCGCGTCCAGGGCGTGCTCCGCTGAAACCCAGTGGATGGTCCCCTGGACCTTGCGTCCGTCCGGCGCATAGCCGCCGCGGGTCTGGGGGTCGTACGTGCAGCGGATTTCCTCGATCTCGCCGGTCTTCGCATTTTGAACGAAATCTTCACACTTGATGATGTACCCATAGCGCAGCCGCACTTCGCGCCCCGGAGCCAGTCGGAAATACTTGGGCGGAGGCGATTCACGGAAGTCATCCCGGTCGATGTAAAGCATCCGCGAGAAAGGCACCTTGCGTGTCCCCGCTGAGGGATCTTCAGGATTATTGACCGCTTCCAGTTCCTCGACCTGCCCCTCCGGATAATTGGTGATCACAACCCGCACCGGGTTCAACACGCCCATCACCCGCAAAGCGCATCGGTTCAGATCCTCGCGTACGTTGTGCTCGAGCAGCTCGATCTCGATCAGGTTTTCGTTTTTGGCGACCCCCACCTGGTCGATAAACTTACGCACCGCCCAGGCGGTGTACCCCCGTCGGCGCATCCCACCCAGGGTGGGCATGCGCGGATCATCCCAACCGCGGACGTGACCGCCATCGACCAGCATCTTCAGGAAGCGCTTGCTCAGGATGGTATAGGTCATATTCAAGCGCGCAAATTCGATCTGGCGGGAGTGGAAGATGCTCAGCTCCTCGAGGAACCAGTCGTACAGCGGGCGATGGTCTTCGTAGGCCAGATCGCACAGCGAATGGGTTACTCCCTCGATCGAATCCGACTGGCCGTGGGCGAAATCGTACATCGGATAAATGCACCACTGGTTTCCAGTGCGGTGATGAGGTGGGTTGTGAATGATCCGGTACATGACCGGGTCGCGCAGGTTGATGTTCCCCGCAGCCATGTCGATCTTGGCCCGCAGCACGCGCGCCCCATCTGGAAACTCCCCGATACGCATTCGCTCGAACAGGTCCAGGTTCTCCTCTACGCTGCGGTTGCGGAAAGGGCTCTCCCGCCCGGGCTCGGTCAGCGTCCCCCGATATTCGCGGATCTCGTCCGCCGATAGGTCGTCCACGTAGGCCTTCCCTTTCCGGATAAGCCGCAGCGCGAACTCGTACAACTTCCCAAAATAGTCTGATGCATAATATTCGCGGTCCTTCCAGTCAAAGCCGAGCCAGTGGATATCCTCTTTGATCGCTTCCACATATTCGACATCTTCTTTTACCGGGTTAGTATCATCAAAGCGCAGGTTGGTCTTGCCGCCGTAAGCCAGCGCCGTGCCAAAGTCGATGCAGATTGCCTTCGCGTGCCCGATGTGCAGGTACCCGTTGGGCTCGGGAGGGAAGCGGGTCATCACATGGTCGAAGCGCCCGTTGCGAAGGTCTTCTTCAACCGCTTGAAGAATGAAATTGGATGCACCCGGTGTAGGATCGCTGCTCATATGAATCACTCCTGAAGGTAATGATAAAGCACCCCGCGAGAATTGGGGGTGCTTTCATCACAGGCTGAGGGCAAAGGATTCGAACCTCTATTGACAGATCCAGAGTCTGCAGTCCTGCCATTGGACGAGCCCCCAACGATTTCTGGATTTTATCATAATCGTGATCGGCTGTCTAGTGCCGCGGAGATCCGGGTAACGTTATACACCATCCTTCACTGGTTCTCACTGTCCATCACCGCCCGTTCGCAGTCTTTCAGCCATCTCAATACCCCCTCGACGCGCATTAACCGGAAAGAATCCACAAACCACTCATCGCTCTGGCCAGGCCGCTCCTGCGGGACCTTGCCTTCCAGCTCTTTCAGCCAGGTCTGGCAGGTCTGCTTCTGGATCCGGATCAGTTCCAAAGCCTGGGTAGTTCCATACCGCCGCGCAACGATCAGCTTCGCCAGGAATTCCTGGCGGATATCCCTCGCTCTCCGCGCGGGCGTCCGGATCCAGGTTTGCAGGGAGCTCTTTCCTTTTTCGGTGATCTGGAAATACTTCCGTGGGGGATACGTCTCACCTTGAATGACGTATGAGGACAGCATTCCCATCCCTTCCAGTTTATCCAGGTCAGCGTAGAGCAGAGATTGGGTGATATTCCAGATCAGGTCAATCCCTTCCGTGGCGCACAGCTCTTGGTACAGCTCGTAACCGTGCATCGGCTTCTGATCCAGGAGAGCCAGGAGGATATGTTCGAGGTTCAAAGTAGAGGTTCGGCGGGGAGACATTTTCGTTAATCGCGTTTCTCAAGAGGATGTGATGAAAATTTTATAACACATTTTCGGCAAGAACAAAAGGAAAACGATATTCGAGAACCGAGAACCGTTTCTTGTGAACAGCCCGGCTCTCATACCTTTGGCAATGGGCGGCTCGATGTACTCGCTGCCTACAACAGCATCCTATCTGGCGGCGCCACGCCATCCCCTACCTTGATCGCTCCGACAGCCGCCGCCACACCCCTCCCAACCAATACCTCTCCCCCACCAGGACGCCTGCTCCAACCAGGACACCTACCGCCACTGGCACTTCCCGGCCCAGCCCGGCTGTGCTCTCCTGATACGGCCCGCATTATCGGCAGCCTCCTCCGTATCGACGGCGGCCGCCTCCTGGCCACCCCTGACTCTTCTCACTGTTCTCCCTGTGCCGGACATGCACAGGACAGGCCGCTCTCTGTTCTCTCTTTCTTTTTGGAGGTCCCTTGAAAACTGCGGTCCCCGTTTTTCAGATGCTCACCCGCCTGTGCGGCCTGATCCTGATCGTTCTCGGCATCCTCTTCTGGACCGGTAATTCCACTGGTGGGGCGGCTCGAAAAAGTGGACACGATTAATGTCCAGAAGGTTGCTCAAACTCAGCGGGGCTGCAATAGCCCAACGAGGAATGCAGCCGTTGGCGATTGTACCAAACCTCGATGAACTCAAAGATAGTTGTCTTCG
>DATKLX010000056.1:0-24011 GCA_035542155.1 Anaerolineaceae bacterium | reverse complement strand
GCCACTCCGGCCTGGACGCCCGCTGCAAGGGCTTCCTGGACGCCTATAAAGAGGCCAACCTCCCGGCCGAAGTCCTCGGCGTCAAGGGCGAGGATGCGGCCCAGGCCCAGACCACCATCAGCGATTACTACACCGCCCATCCCGACGTGGATTCCTTCCTGACCCTCGGCCCGGCTGGCTCGGATCCCTTCTATGCCTTCGTGGACGCCTCCGGCCTGCAGCCCGGCAAGTTCTATCACGCTACCTTTGACATTTCCCCGGCCGGCGTCAAGGCCATCAAGAACGGCACGACCCTCTTCATCATAGACGCCCAGCCCTTCCTGATCGGCTACGGCACCGTCATGTCGCTGGCGCTCTACCTGCGCCAGAATATCACACCGGCGTTAGGCATCAGCGCGACCGGCCCAGGCTTTGTTGACAAGTCCAACGTCGACATCGTCGAAGCCCTCGCCGGCACCTACCGCTAGCATCTTTCCTTCAAGACCCTAAGGGTTTCCCAAAACCCTTAGGGTCTTCTTCCTCCCTCCCCTTCCTTTTTAGGGAAGGGGCCGGGGGTCAGGTAGGTTTTCATGGCCACAATCACCGACACCTGGCAGGTAAAAACCCGCCGTCTGGTCTCCGGATCGACCCTGTTCGGACCGCTGGCAGTCTTCATTATCGTATTTATCCTCCTTTCTCTCTTCGTACCCAAGTTCCTGACCATGCGCTCGGTGACCGGGATCATCAACGCCATCTCACTGACCGGCACAATCGCCATCGGGGTGGCCCTCCTGATGATCGCTGGCGAGTTCGACCTCTCGGTCGGCTCGGTGATGGCTGTCGGTGGGTATCTATTCGGCACCTTTACCATCTCCGGGCAGCCCCTCCTCGGCCTGTTCCTCGCCATTCTCGTCCCTGCCCTGCTCGGTGCGATCAATGGCCTGATCCTGGTCTGGTCCGGGATCCCCTCTTTTATCGTCACCCTGGGAACGAAGTACTTTTATCGCGGCATGCTCTGGATCCTTTCCGGCGGGCAGATGCTCCAGACCATCGGCCGGCCCGCGATCTACAACGTGTTCAATGGGCGCTTCGACCTGCTCAACAACCTCTTCTCCGACGCCAATTTTCGAACCTCCCTGCTCTGGCAGCTCCTTCTGGTGGTTGCCTTCCAGTTCATCCTCACCCGCACCACCTTTGGCAACCACGTCTTCGCCGTAGGCGGCAACCAGGGCGCAGCCCTCGGCCAGGGCGTGCGTGTCAAACGGGTCAAGGTAATCAGCTTCATGATCGCCGGCGCGCTGGCAGGCTTCACCGGCGTGATCCTCTTCAGCCAGTACTATACCGTCCGGGTCGCCTCGGGGGATGGGCTGGAGCTCAGCGCCATCGCCGCAGCGGTGGTGGGAGGCGTGCTCATCACCGGCGGCGCGGGGAGTATCTGGGGCGCGTTGATCGGCGCTCTGACGATCAGTATGCTGCGCACCGGCGTGGTACTGATGAATATCCCCTTCATCCAGGCAGACAATTTTGAAGCAATTGTCGGAACGACAATCATTCTGGCGGTCATTCTCAACAATTACCTTCGCCGCCGCACGTAACGCGTAGGGGCAGACCTGCCGACCACAGGGAGGGTCCGCCAAAGTAGGACGGGCGTCTCGCCAGTCCAAGAGCGAAATGTAGTACAGGCCTCTCGTTGATCCCGTATGAGACTGGCTTGTCCTCCAGTGCGCAAGCGATTTCGCATGCGCCACATCATCGCACCAATCAAAGACAGGGATTTCATGGACACATTGGACATTCAATCGGGTCGCAACTGTCTGGTCTGGATGGAAGGGATCAGCAAGCGCTTTGGGACCATCACTGCCCTCCAGGAAGTCAATTTTGGCATCGACCGCGGCGAGGTTCGCGCCCTGCTCGGCGATAACGGCGCTGGAAAATCCACTCTGATCAAGATTCTGATGGGTCTCTACCCGGCGACCACCGGTCAAATCTATATCGAGGGCAAACCGGTCACCATCCGCTCTCCATCCCAGGCCCGCGACATGGGCATCGAAGCGGTATACCAGGACCTGGCCCTGGTCAACCTGATGAGCATCTCGCGCAACTTCTTTCTGGGCCGTGAAATGGTCAAAAACCTTGGCCCGATCACCTGGCTGGATATGAACCGCATGAACGACCTGTGCCGCAAGGCCCTCCACGATATCGGCATCGAGATCCGTTCCCCTTCCGAGCGGGTCGGCAGCCTCTCGGGTGGAGAGCGCCAGTCCATCGCGATCGGTCGCGGAGTCCATTTTGGGGCCAAGGTCTTGATCCTTGATGAGCCCACCTCCGCCCTCTCGGTAGCGGAGACACGTAAGGTTCTGACCTATATCGTCAACGCCAAAGAGCGCGGCCTGGCGGTGATCTTCATCACCCACAATGTCGGCCATGTCTACCAGGTCGCCGACAGCTACACCATTATCCGCCAGGGACGCCAGGTCGGCACGTATCGCAAGGGGGAATTGAGCCAGGATGACATCGCCGACCTGATCACTGGCGAGCGTGAAGTTTGATTGAGAAGAGACCATCTACCTGTTTCAAAGGAGGCAGCATGAGCAAAATTCAGGTCGGAAACGCTCCCTGTTCCTGGGGCACCCTGGAGTTCGAAGGGTACAACGTCAACCCGATTGGCTACAAACAGATGCTGGATGAGCTGGTCGAGACCGGCTACACCGCCACCGAGCTGGGCGATTGGGGGTTCATGCCATCCGACCCGGCGCTCCTGCGCTTTGAAATTGAAAGCCGGAACCTGCCGATGCTGGGCGCTTTCGTCCAGATGGCGTTTAAAAACCCATCTGCCCTTCCCGCGGGAAAGGCCGAAGTAATGAAGGTCGCCCGCCTGCTCGAGGCAGCTTTTCCCGACCAGGACCCGCGGCCCTTCATTATCCTCGCCGATGACAACGCTACAGTCCCGGTCCGCACCCAAAACGCGGGGCGCATCACGCCGGAGAAGAGCCTCACCGCCGAAGAGTGGCGGATTTTTACGGGAGCCGTCCAGGACGTTGCCCGGGAAGTCCGCGAAGAGACCGGCCTGCCCGTCCTCTTTCACCATCACAGTGCGGGTTACGTTGAGACTCCGGAGGAGATCGACTGCCTCCTCGACGCCACGGATCCCGCTCTGGTCAACCTTGTCTTCGATACCGGCCATTATGTCTTTGGCTGCGGCCCGGATGCCCCCGGCTCGGACGGAAAGATCGTGCCGGCCCTGGAACATTACGCGGAGCGCATTTCCTACATCCACTTCAAAGACTGCCAGCCCGGGCTGGCTGCGCGTTCCCGCCGTGAGGGCTGGGATTACATCCGGGCGCTGCGGGAAGGCATTTTCTGCGAGCTGGGCCAGGGCTCCGTCGACTTCCCTGGCGTTCTCGCCTGGCTCCAGCAGCGCAATTATGATGGCTTCGTCCTGGTCGAGCAGGACCTGCTCCCCGGCATGGGCGCCCCCAAAGAAAGCGCGCTGCGCAACCGGGAGTATCTCCGCTCGATCGGGTTGTAGAAGAAACCGGCATGGCGCGGGTCTCGATCAAGGATATTGCCAGATCGGCTGGGGTATCGTTTTCGACGGTATCCCGGGCGTTAAATGACAATCCTTTAATCAGCCAGGAGGTGCGTGCCAGGATCCAGGTCCTGGCTCGCGAGCTGGGATATACCCCCAACGCCCTCGCTCAGAGTCTGCAGTCCCGCCAGACCAACACGATTGGGCTGATCCTCACCACCATTTCCGATCCTTTTTTTGTCGACGTGGTCAAAGGGGTGGAGGAGGCCGCCAGCCAGGCAGACATCAGCGTCTTCCTGGCCTCTTCATATAATAACCCTGAGCGCGAGATCGAGATCATCGAAAATTTTAGCCGCCGCCGAGTGGACGGCGTCATCGTCGCCGCCTCGCGAATCAGCAGCGAATATGCCTCCCGCCTCGAGCAGATCCATATCCCCGTGGTGATGGTCAATAACCAGGCCGAAGGCGGAACGTACCATCAGCTTTACTCCGTGTCCGTCGATGACTATGCCGGCGGGCGAGCGGCGGTTGATCACCTGATTTCCCTGGGTCACCGCTGTATCGGCTATATTGGCGCGGCAAATCGCCCAAGCTCAAACTCCCGCAGAATGAAAAGCTATCTGGATGTGATGACCGAGCACGGGATCACCGTTCCCTCGAATTGGACCTGCGATGAGGTCAGTAACGAGATCGGCGACCTGGAAGGAGATATCCACCTTGGGCAGTGTCTCGCCCCCCGCCTGGTCGCCGCCGGGGTCACTGCCATGTTCTGCTACTGCGATACGGTCGCCGCGGGGGCGATCCTGGCCTGCCACGATCTGGGCGTTGCCGTTCCCGGCCGGGTGAGCGTCATCGGCTACGACGACAACGCTCTCTGCGAGATCGTCCAGCCGCGCATTACCACCGTCCACCAGCCCAAGCGGGAGCTGGGGTTAGAAGCGATGCGCATGCTGCTGACCTCCATGCGCGGCGAACAGGTCCTCGATTTCACCTTCGAGCCCTCTCTCGTCATCCGCGAGAGCACGGCTCCTCCAGATCCATCCCTCAAGGAGGTTTCATGTCCGCTCAGCGTTTGAACGTTGCAGTCATCGGCGCGGGGACGATCGGTAGAGTCCATGCCGCCAACCTCTCCTTCCGCATCCCTTCCGCCAGGCTGCTTGCCATCGCCGACGTCAACCTGCAGGCGGCGCGCGCTCTGGCAGAAACCTGCGCTGTCTCTAAAGCCGTCGAAGACTACCGCGAAGTCCTCGCCGATCCCCAGGTCGAGGCGGTCGTCATCTGTTCCTCGACCAACACCCACGCCGCGATGATCTGCGAGGCCGCTGAAGCTGGTAAGCACATCTTCTGCGAGAAACCGATCGACTTTTCTTTGCCCAGGATCGATGCGGCCCTCGACCTGGTCGCGAAAAAAGGGGTTAAGCTCCAGGTGGGCTTCAACCGCCGCTTCGATCCCAATTTCGCCCGCGTGCGCAAGGCAGTCCAGAGGGGTGAAATTGGCGAGCCGCATCTCCTCCACATCATCAGCCGTGATCCAGAGCCTCCTACTCCGGAATATGTTAAAACGTCTGGCGGCATCTTCATGGATATGACCATCCATGATTTCGATATGGCCCGCTTTCTCATCGATAGTGAGATCGTTGAAATATTTGCCGCGGGCGGGGTGCGTATCGATCCCGAGATCGGCAAAGCCGGCGACATGGATACGGTGCTGCTGCTGCTCAAATACGCCGACGGCACCCTCGGGACGATCGACAACAGCGAAAAAGCGGCTTACGGCTACGACCAGCGCGTCGAGGTTTTCGGCAGCCAAGGTGCGATCCAGATCGCCAACAATTATCCCAACTCGGCGGTGATCAGCACCGGCGAATCAATCCACCGCGACCTGCCGCTCTATTTCTTCATCGAGCGTTACATGGATAGCTACATCGCGGAGATGAGCTGCTTTGTCGAGGCCGTCCTCCAGGATGGACCGGTTCCAGTCACTGGCCTGGACGCCCGCTTCCCGGTCGTGATGGGATTAGCCGCCAGGCGCTCCATCGACGAGAACCGCCCCGTCCGCCTGTCCGAGATCGGCTGAGGGAGGCGGCATGGCGCTTAACATTGGCTTGATTGGCGCCGGGCGGATGGGCAAAGTCTTTGCCCACACCCTGGCCTTTGGCGTGTCTTCAATCCGCCTGGCCGCGGTCTCTGACCGCGACGAGGGGACCGCTCGCGACGTGGCGGAGCGCTTCGGCGCTCCGGTTTGGACCACCGACTATCCCGAATTGCTCGCCCGGCCCGATATCCAGGCGGTCGTGATCGCCACATCGACCGCCACGCACCAGGAGATCGTCCAGGCGGCCGCCGCCGCGGGCAAGCACATCTTCTGCGAGAAACCGCTCTCAGAGACCATCTCCGGCTGCGACCTGGCCATCGCCGCCGTCGAGAAAGGGGGGGTGCGTCTGCAGGTTGGCTTCATGCGCCGCTTCGATCCGGCCTACGTGCTGGCAAAGCAAAAAATCGCCGCGGGGGCGATCGGCCGGCCGGTCATGTTTAAATCGGTCAGCCGCGACCCCAAACGCACCAGTCTCGAGTTTGCCCGCCGCGAAAACAGCGGCGGCCTGATCATGGATATGGGCATCCACGACTTCGATCTCGCTCGCTGGTTGATGGGCGGCGAGGTCGAGCGCGTCTCCAGTGAGGGCGCCTGCCTGGTCTACCCCGAGCTCCAGGAGGTCGGCGACATCGATAACGCCGTGATCAACCTTCGTTTTACCGACGGCCGCCTGGGTAACATCGACGTCAGCCGCAACGCGGTCTACGGCTACGACATCCGCACCGAAGTGCTCGGCTCCGAGGGGGGGCTGATGATCGGGAAATTGCAACAAACCAGCACCCTGATTCTCACCCGCCAGGGCGTCACCCACGACACCGTCCCCTATTTCATGGAGCGCTTTGGCGAGGCCTACGCCGCCGAGATCCGCGCCTTCGTGGACTGCGTCCTGGAAGGGCGCGATCCCGAGGTCGGGGGGCGCGACTCCCGCGCCGCCACCGCCATCGGCGTCGCCGCCACTCTCTCCCTCGACGAAAGCCGCCCGGTCAGCCTCAGTGAGGTGGAGTAGGTTGGCCGTATGGAAAAAATTCACCGCCTGTACCCTCTCCCCACCCAGGAATACGAGCTGAATGGCCTCTACCTGGCCCATGACCTGCGCCAATACCGCCACCGAACGGACCGCCCGTATTTTTACGCCGATTTCGTCGCCAGCCTGGACGGCCGTATCGCCATCCCCGGCCCAGGGCCGGAGAGCCTGGTAGTGCCCAACTCCATCACCAACCCACGCGATTGGCGGCTCTTCCAGGAACTGGCCGCCCAGGCCGATATCATCCTCAGCAGCGGGCGCTATCTACGCGAGTGGACGCAGGGCAAAGCGCAGCAAATCCTCCAGGTCGCCGACCCGCGCTTCGCCGATCTCTCCCGCTGGCGCGCCGAACGCAGCCTCCCACCCCAGGCGGATATCGCCATTCTCAGCCGCAGCCTGGATTTTCCCATCCCTCCCGAGCTGACCCAGGCCGGCCGGCGGGTGGTCATCTTCACCTCGGGCAGCCCGGACCCTGGCCGAGTGGCAGAGATCGAAGCCCGCGCCGGGAAGGTGATCGTCGCCGGCCAGACCGGCGTCGACGGCTCGCTCCTTGCCCGGAGGCTGAGCGAGCTGGGCTACTGCATGGTCTACTCCGCCGCCGGCCCGCGCGTGCTGGATCTGCTCGTCGAGGGGCTGGTCCTAGACCGTCTGTATCTGACCCAGGTCAGCAAGATCCTCGGCGGCCGTCCGGACTCCTCGATCCTCGAAGGTCCTCTGCTTACCCCTCCGGCAATCTTTCAGCCTTACCACGTCTACCTCGATCCACTCGGGCCCAGCGGCTCCAGCCAGCTCTTCATGTCATATGATCGGATATAGTTTTTTCTTCCTCCCCCAAAATAAAAAGCATTTTGGGGGAGGACTGAGGAGAGGGTTGCCCTGCGTCCCATCATACAGTCAGCCGCATAGCGAAAGCTTCCATCTTGCGTTCCAGCTTGCTGGTCCACGGCTGTAGCCCATGCCCCCTCGCAGATCCTTGCTTGTGCTCTTGTAGGTCGGTCGTCCCGAACGACCCTGTAGCGCATGCGTCCTCGGTTGCGCTCTTCTAGGCCGGCCGAGAACAAGCCGGAAGGCATGTTCTACGAAATTTATTGGCTGGACCAGGCCGGGCGACATGACTTGAAACTTAACATCTTCACGCCCAAAAAGGCTATACTTATTGAATGATCGCTGTCCCTTGGTCCCTCTCCTTCCCCGCGATCTCCGTGGTAAATTTTTCTCTTTACCGGTACAGGAGGACCCATGTCTGATTCCTTCTTCTCACGAGGCTTCCTCGGCAAGCGCCGCGAGCCCCAAACCGCCGGGCGTTTACCCCCCGGCCAGTATCTCACCGCCGGCTTTCCGGTTCTCTCCGCCGGGGCCACACCATTCACTCACCTCGACGCCTGGACCTTCAGCCTCAACGGCCTTGTCAAAAAGCCACTCCAATGGACCTGGGAGGAGTTCAAGCAGCTTCCCAGCCAGGAATACCGGGTCGACATCCACTGCGTGACCAAATGGTCCAAGCTGGACACCCAATGGCGGGGAGTGAGCGTCGATACCCTGATCGAAGCTACCGGGTTGGAACCCGATGCCCGCTTTGCCGTCGCTTTCTGCGACGGCGGCTATACCACCAATCTGCCCCTCGAGGACATCCGCGGGGGAAAAGCCTTCATCGGCTACGAATACGATGGCGAGCCGCTGGCCCCCGAGCACGGCGGCCCGGCGCGCCTGGTCGTTCCCCACCTGTATTTCTGGAAAAGCGCCAAGTGGGTGCGCGGGTTGACTTTCCTCGACCACGATGAGCCCGGTTTTTGGGAAGCTCTCGGCTACCACAACCGCGGCGATCCCTGGAAAGAAGAACGCTACCAGGGGGACTGATTGTTAAAAGCCACTATCCGCAAACCCCTCGTCTGGCAGTTGGCCGCGGTCCGCCAGGTCATTGTGGAGACGCCCGAGGTCAAGACCTTCACCCTGGCGCTCCCCGAATGGACGCCGCACCGCGCCGGCCAACACTATGATATCCGCCTGGCCGCCCCCGACGGCTACCAGGCCCAGCGCAGCTATTCCATCGCCTCCGAACCGGAGCGCCAGGGCGAGATCGACCTGACCGTCGAACGCCTCGCTGACGGCGAGGTGTCCGCGTACCTGCACGACGTCGTCGCCGTGGGCGATCAGCTCGAGGTCCGCGGCCCGATCGGCGGGTATTTCGTCTGGGAAGCCTCTGAAAACATCCCCCTCCTGCTGGTCGGCGGCGGGTCCGGCGTCGTCCCCCTGATGTCTATGATCCGCCACCGCGCCGCGGCCGGGGCAACCAATCCCACCCGCCTGATCTATAGCTCGCGCACATTCGACCGCATCATCTACTATTCGGAGCTGGAACGGCTGCGCGCTTCCCAACCCGGGCTGGAGGTGTTCTATACCCTCACCCGCTCCCAGCCTCCGGGCTGGACCGGGTTCAGCCGCCGAATTGACCTTCCCCTGCTCGCGGAGGTGGCTCTCCCCCTGGGCAGCTCGCTGCGCGCGTACATCTGTGGGCCGACCCCGTTCGTCGAGACCGCTGCCAACAGCCTGGTGAAGCTGGGTGTCCCCCCGCCCCAGGTCCGTACCGAGCGGTTTGGACCTACCGGCGGCGTTCCCTGACCTTTTCAAATCGATCGGAGGAATGATGGAAACCCAACCGACCGACCCTGTACTGGCCATGATGCTGGATGGTAACGCACTGGCCGGGACCTTGCAGGAAATTTTTTCGGTGGAAATGACCACGGCGGATATCCAATGCGCCGCCTGCGGCCGCCGGGGAGAGATGGGCAGCCTGTGGGCCTTCACCCAGGCTCCAGGGGTGGTGCTGCGCTGCCCCACCTGCCATAACATCCTGCTGCGCATTGTGGTTGCCCCGGACCGTTACTATATCGAAGCGCGCGGCGCAGCCCACTTCTGCATCCCCAGGTGATCCAGATGCGCGTCCATCTCGGCGGCCACCTCGCGTATTATCATCCTGACCGGCAGCACTGGCTTGAATTTCACCTGTCTGGCCTCACACCGCTGCGCCAGGCTGCCGCCTTGATCGGCGTGCCGCCGGAGGAAATTTTCCTTGTAGTCATCAATGACGAAGTGATCGACCCGGACCAGGCTATGGTCAGTGATCAGGACACCCTCCAACTCTATCCTCCCATCGACGGCGGCTGAAGGAACTTTTTTGGACCGGTGAACGTAGTACACGGAAACGAGAGAATTTACACCTAGACCAAGGAGGCGCCTATGTCGAGCTCCGCTCCCGCCCTTCAGATTCCCCAGGAAAATCTGTCCGCCACAAGCTCACGAACGCCCTGGCTGATGTTCTTCAGCCGGATCACATTGTTTCTGGTCTTCCAGGTCTTGTTTACCCTGGGATTCTACCTGGTTGGATCTCGCAATGCCTGGGAGGCCGGCGCAGCCATCTGGCCGCTAGGCGTTTTCATCGTAAACCTGATTATTACGGCAATTCTCGTTCGCCTGTATAAAGCTGAGGGAAAGAATTATTGGGATATTTACCGCATCCGCAGTGTGGATATCAAAAAGGATCTGCTTGTCCTGCTCGGTTTTCTATTTATTGCCGGTCCAGCGGGTTTTTTCCCCAACATCCTCCTCAGCACCTGGCTGTTTGGCGACCCCCAGATTTCGCTGAATTTGATCATGCGCCCGCTGCCGCTGTGGTTTGTAATCGCCTTTTGCGTTGTATTGTTTCCGCTCACCCAGGGGCTGGCAGAGCTGCCGACCTATTTCTGCTATTCTATGCCGAGGATTCAGGCCCAGGGCTTCCCCCGCTGGATGGGAGTGGCGCTCGCGGCCCTCATGCTGAGCCTGCAGCATCTCACCGTGCCGTTCCTCCTTGACATCCGCTTCATCCTCTGGCGCGCTTTTATGTACCTGCTCTTTGCCCTGGTTGTTGGGATTATGTTGAACTGGCGCCCGCGCCTGCTGCCGTACATGGCCATCGTCCACATCCTGATGGATGTCTCGTTCGGTGCAATGTTCCTCGGCGTGGCATACTGATCAATTCCGTTGGCACTGAGAAAAGCTAGCTCAGCATGGATAAGGAAATGGCGGCCTAATCGGTCGCCATTTCCTTTTTGATTGAACCAGCCTGCTGGAACTACACCAGCTTACTCAACGTCTCGAAGCTGCGGATGGCATCCGGGACGTTGCCGCATTCCACGCTCATCACGATATCCCGCGGGCAGGTCCTGAGGATTTCCACGATCCGTCTCCAATCGATCACGCCATCGCCACAGGCGCAGCCGACCGCAGTCCCGGTGACCTTGCCGCGCTCGTCGGAGCTCTGCTGGATGCTGATATCCTTGGCGTGCAGGTGGACCAGGCGGTCCTTGACGTGCTCGAGCCACTCGTAGGTATCGCCGGTGCCGGCCAGGTAAGAATTGCCTGTGTCATAGTTGATCCCGATCACCGGCGAATCGACCAGATCGTAAATCCTATCCAACCCCTCGGGGGATTTGCTGTACTGCTGGTGGGGTTCCAGGCCGATCAGCACGCCGTGGCGCCGGGCTACCATAGATGCTTCGGTGAGCGTGTATTTCATTAGAACGAAGTCCATCTCTTCGCTCGTCCAGCGCGGTTTGGGTCCTTCGTCTGTATTGACCACCGGAGCGCCCGCGTCGGCAGCCCAGCGAATGGCCTGCTTGAGGTATTCCACACCGATCTCGGGCTTACACAAAGGTGTATGGCTGGATAAGCCTGACATTTTGATATTGTGCTTCTCGCAGACCTCTCGAGCCCAGAGAGGGTCGTCGTACATCGAGACGCTGTGGAAATACCCTGCCTCGCTGAGCAACTCGCGGCCCCAGTGGACCATTGGCTCGACGTACTGGTAGCCGATCTCCGCCGCCCTGGCTACCCCCCACTCAAAGGGCTTATCGTGCTGGCGGACAAATTCCATGTTGACACCCAGGTAAATTTTTCCCATGGATACTCCAATCAGGTTGCGTGAATCCGGTTGGTAAATAGCTACTTCCTGGCAGCCAGCCGCCGGTTTGCGTCTGCCACCAGACCGCGGACGAACCCCAGGCTCTTTTCGATCATGGGTCCACCCTGGCCTTCGCATTCCAGGCTGACTACACCGTCGTAACCGATATCGACGAGGATGTCGAAGCATTTGCGAATGTTATTCACGTTGACGCCGTCGCCGATCGCGCACTGGCTGACTGCGATCCCGGTCAGCTCGCCGCGCAGCGAGGCGGCCAGTGACTCGCTCACGTCCTTCACGTGCACGTGGCTGACCTTATCCTTGAAACGGCTCAAAAAAGCCGCCGGGTCCTGACCGGCGATAAAGGTATTACCGGTATCCATGTTCATGCGCAGGGATGGGCTGTCGACAAAGGCGAGCATCTTCTCCATGAATTCTGGCTTGGTGGTGTAATACCCGTGCGGCTCGATATCGATAATCATCTTGTATTTTTCGGCGACATCGATGATCTGCTCGTAGCTGAACTTCATGTGATCCAGGGCCTGTTCGTCCGTCATCCCGGGCGGGGCGAAGCGGTCGTCGGTGGTGTCGATGTGGTCGCAGCCGGCCAGGGTTGCCCAGCGGATGGTGTGGAGCACGTAGGCTACGCCCAACGACGAGCCTTCTGGAAGGGACATGGGGAAAGCGGCGTCGATCTGCGAAAAGCGGACGCCGTACTTTTCCATCTTCGCGCAGACTTTCAACGGATCTTCCCAAAGGGCGATGTGCGGCTGGTAACCCAGGCCATGGATCCAGCTCACGCCGTCGATCGCGCCGCATTCAATCCATTTGACTTCATTTTTCTGAGCCCACTGCAGGCACTGTTCGAAATTCCAGTAGCTGCTGTTGAAGGCATCTGTATGGAAACCAATCTCGATCATAGTCAGCCAACTCCTTTTGGGTAGAACGCGATTTTGGGAAGTACATTTGTGAAGTGAGCCCGCCCATATTGCAGAGCGGGCTCAACTTCAGAGCATGGTTTCGCGAATGACTATTTGGGGACGTCTACGTACTTGTTGACATCGACGTTCTTCCAGGCCGCCGGATAGTTCTTCATATCCTCGCAGCCGCAAAGAGCGTAGTGCAGCGGGGGCATATCCGGATTGTAATATTTGTCCAAGTTGGCCTGGGTCACGTCTGGTTGGGGCAGAACCCAGTTGTGCTGGACGGTCTTGCTCTGCAGGAACATGACCGACGCCAGGACAGCTGTGCGCCACTGGAAGGTCGGGAAGGTGGGGGCAATCGCGGTCAGTTTATTGTCTTTCCAGTACTTCAGGTAGTCGTTTTGATCCTCGCCAACCATAACCTTGGGGTAGGGGGCTCCAGCATCTTTGAAGGCCTCGAGAATGGAAACAGCCGTACCGCCGGCATCCATCCAGACCGCGTCAATGTGGCCGAAGCGGTCGATGTAGTCGCTCACCACAGTGCTGGCCTTGAAGCTATCATAGCCGACGAATTCTACGCCAACGATATTCAGGTTTGGATGCTGTTCGAAGATCTTACGAGCAGCCCCCCAACGCTGTTCGAGCACGTCTACGCCGGGTAAGATACGGAAGGCGAGCACGTTTCCGCCCTGGGGCAGGTTATCGACCACGAACTGGGCGCCGGAGATACCGAAGGCGTAACCACCAATCGGCCGTTCGGAGACGACCGGGCAGGTGGAGAGGACATAGCGATCGAAGTTGACCACGGGCATAACCGCGCAGGCCTTTTCAACAATGGGGGTCAGGGCGTCGCTGGTGTTGGCGGCAACGATCAGGATATCGCACTTTCCAGGGGTGTTGATCAGGTCCTGGATATCGGCGATCTGCTTGTCATCCTTACCCTGAGCATCCAGGTGATAGAAGTTCTTCACCAGACCCTGCGCTCGGAGCTCATCAACCTGTTCGCGCATATCCACGTAGCCGACTACACGCCAGGGGTTGTTCACGCCTGCATTAGAGAAGCAGATATTGTAGGGCGGCTGTTTCTTCGCGAACTCAGCATACTGCGGATACTTGGAGATGTCCGTGGGATCGTCGACCAGGTATTGCAGGTAGATCGGATCGTTGGGATTCTTGGGAGACGCCTTCATTAAATCCAGAGATTTCGCGAAGTCGGCGTCATTGAAGAACTGCGCTGCGACTTTGGCGGCGTCCAGAGCGAGGCCTGGATTTTTGGCCCCGGATGGAGCGGCTGGGGCTTTGGTGGGCTCGGGGGCCGCTGGCTGTGCGGGAGCCTGGGTAGCTGCAGGTGCTGCAGGAGTAGGGGTCGCTGCGGGGGCGCAAGCCGCAAGCAGCATCGTGACGAGCATCAACAGGGATAGAACGTACAACGGACTCTTTTTCATTTGTGAAACTCCTCCTGTATAGGATCCTGAAGTTTTAGTTGCAGACGTCTTTTCCAAAATCTGATTATTATCTTTCGCTGCGACACCTCCTCTTGGTTAATTCTCGCCGAAGGGTCTGGTTTTTTGACCCAGAGAGGAAGATGGGTGAGGTACTACGCTTTCTTCCGCGAGCTGAGCGAGACATACGCCACTGCTCCGATGATGATCAAGCCCTGGATCACATCCTTGTAAGGCTTGGGCAATCCCAGCAGGTTAAGCAGGTTGAATATCGCCTCCATCGTGAAGGCGCCAAAAATCACATTCGGCACGGATCCCTTTCCGCCGGTGAGCAGTGTTCCACCCACCACGCAGGCGGCAATCGTTTGCATTTCGAGGCCCTGGCCAATCGTGACGTTGACGCCTCCATACCCGCCAATCATCACCCCACCAATCACTGCCAGCACCGAGGAAATGAGGAATACCATGGTTCGCACGAGCCTGACGTTGACGCCAGAAAGCTGGCTGGCGCGAACATTATCGCCGATGGCCAGAATCTGTTTTCCAAAATTGCTCCGGTGGAAGATTAAGTACGCCACGACCGCAATCACGAGTAGAATGAGCAGCGCATATGGGACGCGGCCTAACAGAGGGATGTTTTCAAGGTAATCCCGGCCGAAAGAACGCCAGTTATCCGTCAGGTAACCCTGGGGGGCTCCCCCGACCCAATACAGCGCTCCTCCGCGAACCAGCAGCATCATCCCCAGCGTCGCGATAAACGATGGCACTTTCAAAAAGCTGACCACCAGGCCGTTCGTCAGGCCAATCAATACTCCTAAACCCAGCATAATCCCGATCGTGGGAAGTGCATTGGCTGGATCGTTGTGCAGTAGAAGCGAACTCACAATCACCACCATGGTGACGATCGAGCCAATCGAGAGGTCAAAGCCACCGGTCGCCAGGACCATCATTTCGCCAATCGCCAGGATCGCCAGCGGAGAAACCCGGCGGAGAAAGGTCATGATCCCATTTGCCGTCTGGTAATTATGGTTTAGTATCCCCACGGCGATAAAGATCACCAAAAACACTGGATACACGGGAGGAATCCTGCGGATCCAATCCCAAATCGAGCGGATAACTTTTAGAGAATCAGTTTGGGTAACAGTTGATGTTGTCATTCGATCCACTCCTTAAGCGGCTTCCTTCTTCGCCCGAAACGTGTAGCTGGCAACTGCCAAAACGATAATCACGCCGCGAAGGACTGTTTTCAGGTACGGGTTCACACCCAGTTGGTTAAAAGTTGTATCCAGCACGCCAAAGATCAGGACACCGGCGAGCGTGCCCCAAACTCCACCCTTTCCGCCGGCCATCGCCGTGCCGCCCACGACTGAGGTTGCGATCGATTCCAGGTCGTAAATTCCATCAGGGCCTACCCATGGAGCCCCGGAGCGAAGCCGGCTCACCATAAACAAACCGGTGATCACTGCCGTTAAGCTGCAGATCACGTGAGCACCAATGAGGATCCGGTCGGTCCGCAGGCCTGAGAGGCGCGCCGCCTCCCGGTTCCCACCCACGCCATATAAGTGGGCGCCGAATTTTGTCCTCGTTAGCAACAGCCAGCCAGCGACGACGAAAATCAGAAGAACGATAATCGAGACGGGAATGGATCCAATCGTGCCGTAGCCAAAATACTCAAAGCTTTGCGGCACGCTCCCGGTATAGTTGGAGAAAGTAGCATTGATCAGCCCGCTCAAGATCAGGCTCATTCCCAGAGTGGCGATAAAAGAATTGACCCGCAGCTTGGTGATGACCAGTCCATTGACCAACCCAACTACGACCCCAATGCCGAGAACCGCCAGAATTGCTTTAGGAACATTATTGGCATCCCCCTGCATGATGTAAGAACACATCACCGCCGTTACGCTGATGAGATATGCTACCGAAAGATCGATCGAAGCACCAATGATGACCAGCGTCTGCCCGACCGCCACGATTCCCAGTGCGACCGAGCGGACGACGATATTCATCGTAATTGCTGGATTGGTGAACATCTGACCATCTGAAAAGAGCAGGTCCAGGGTTCCTCCCAGGATAAAGATCACAACCAGAAAAATATACACCGGGGGTATCCGGATCGCGCTTAATATTTGTTTCACTTGATTTCTGGGAACACTTGTGGTCGCCATTTTATTCCTTTCGTCCCGTTAACGATTGTTCATCGACCTGTTCGGGATGACCGGTTGCTACCATCATAATTTCTTGCTCACCGGACTTCGCCGGGAGCTCTCCAGCAATTTTTCCATCCCACATCACCAGGATTCGGTCGCTCATCCCGATAATCTCCGGCAGCTCCGATGAGATCATCAGGACGGCAGTCCCCTTATTGGTCAGATCGCGAATCATGTCGTGAATGCTCGCCTTGGATTCCACATCGATGCCTCGAGTAGGTTCATCAAAAATAAACACATCGGCATCTGAAGCGAGCCACTTCGCCAGAACCACCTTCTGCTGGTTGCCCCCACTCAGGAACTGCGCTTCGCGATCGTAGGAGTCCGTTCGCACGTCTACCTGCTTACCCAACGTAGAGACCAGCTTGCGCTCCTTACCGATCCCATCCTTATAGGTCATTCCAAAAATCGGCTGGATGGAGCGGACTGTCAGGAGGATGTTATCCCGGATAGGCTGTTGAGGCACGATCCCTTCAGCCTTGCGGTCTTCGGTGACAAAGCCCATCCCGTTCCTAATCGCCGTCGTTGGGGTCTTGATGTCGATGGGTTTCCCGTGTAGCTCGATCGTACCGGTTTTAAACGGGACCACGCCAAAAATTGCCTGCGCCAGCTCGGTCCGCCCGGATCCTTGCAGCCCGGCAATTCCCAGCACCTCACCTTTGTGCAGCTCGAAGCTGATCCCTTTCAGAAAATCGTTAGATCCATCCTTGACCCTGAGCACCACCTCCCCAAAATCTTCGGGTTTTCCCAGCGGAGGGAAGTAATGATCCAACGCATGGCCCACCATCATGGCCACGATGTCACCCGGCTGAACATCTTTCGTCTTTACCGTCCCGACCAGGCTGCCATCCTTCAGAACCGTGATGGTTTCGGCGATATCGAATACCTCTTTCAGGCGGTGGGAGATGAAGATAATCGCCATCCCACGCCCCTTGAGACGGTTGACCAGGTCGGAGAGCATCTGGACTTCCGTAACGGTCAATGCGGCGGTGGGCTCGTCCATGATCAGCACCTTGGCGTCCAGCGAGATCGCCTTGGCGATCTCGACCATCTGCTGTTCGGCGACCGAAAGAGAACTAACCGGCGCAGATGGCGAAAACATTTTTTCGGCCCCGACTTCCTTGAGCACATCCTCCGCCATTTTATTCAACCGCCGGAAGTCTATCAGCCCCAGACGGGACGGCTCGCGGCCCAGAAAGATATTCTGGGCAACGGTCCGCTCCGGCAGGAGGTTGAACTCCTGGTAAACGATACTGAGACCCTTCGCCTGGGCTTCGACCGGGTGGTCAAAGGCAACTTTTTCGCCTTGTAGCAGGATCTCGCCGCTGTCGGGTTTATAGGCTCCTACCAGTATCTTCATCAAGGTCGTTTTCCCTGCCCCGTTTTCCCCGACGACTGCGTGGACCTCCCCCGGCAGAAATTTCATGGAAACGTCATTTAATGCCAGAACACCCGGGAAACGCTTGATGATATTGCGTACCTCCAGAACCGGCTGCTTATCGGCGGTTTTCCCATTTTTCCCCTGGATATATTCATCTACCATCGGGCGCTCCTCAAACAACTTCTTTCTGGCTTATTCAGCCAAAAGAGATCTCAAAAACTTCAAACCCTGCCCTGCGACCGCGTCCTGGCTGGGGGCGATCTCTCGCCAGATGCATACGGCTCTGGCGATCTCTTTGACATCAGGAGTGAAAGATTCGATCACGACCGGTCCGGGATATCCCACCTCATGCAGGGCGCTGGCGATTTCTTTCCAGTGAACCTGGCCTGTTCCGGCTACCCCGCGATCGTTTTCACAGGCGTGAAAGTGATAAATTTTCGATCCGGCCGCGCGGATGGCTTCCGGACTGGATTTTTCTTCCAGGTGCATGTGAAACGTATCCAGGTGCAGGCCGACGTTCTCCCGGTTTACATCCTGCAGGTATGTTAATCCCTGGGAAACCGTGTTGATCATGTCCGTCTCGAAGCGGTTGAGCGGCTCCAGGGCCAGCCGGATCCCTTTGGGGGCAGCGTAATCTGCCATTTCGCGGATCCCGGCTGCGGATAGATCCCATTCCACCTGGCGGGCGGCGGGGTCTTCCAGGTGGGATTTCCCCACATAGGAGTACATCGGCCCGGCAACCGTCGGCGAGCCCAATTCCTCGGCGGCGTCGATCAACCAGCGGATGTATCGTTTGGCGTTCTCACGAACCCTGAGATCGTCGCTGCAGATATTTCGCTCGGGCCCAAACGCCCCACAAACGATCGTCTCCAGTTGATAGCGGACTAAAACCTCCTTGACCACTCTCAAATCGATCTCCTCGGTGCCCTCGATGGCCAGCTCGAGGAGGTCAAATCCGAATTGCCTGGCCTTGCACGCCAGCTCTTCTACATTTCGGGAAGTGAATGGGGAAACCCATACAAAAGTATTGACGCCGAACTTCATGAAAAAATCCTTTCGAAAGGTGAACGCGACTCTCTCATGCGTTCACCAAAAATACGTTTTCGATAGCCAGCATCATGGCTCCGACCACACCCGCGTCCGCGCCGATAGCGGAAAAAACGATTTGCAGATCGCGCGTGGCCAGCGGCAAAGAACGGCTCAAAACCGCCTGGCGGATCGAGGAAAGCAGCAGGTTCCCGAGGTTGCTGACCCCACCCGCGATGACGATCATCCCGGGGTTATAAAAGTTCACCAGGCCGGCGAGCACATCGCCGATCATCTGCCCGCTACTGCGGATGATCTCGATTGAGGCCGCATCCCCCTCACCCGCCGCCAGTCCCACGTCCTCGGCTCGCAGCCTGCCGCCGTTGGTGTCATAATGTTTCTTCAGAATGGGGCTGCTGCCATCCAGGGCTGCTTTCACTCCGCGCTCGGCGATCGCCGGACCCGCCGCCATCGCTTCCAGGCATCCGCTGTTCCCGCAGGGACAAAGGGGGCCGTCCTTCTTCACCGAAATATGGCCGATGTCGCCCGCGCAGCCGTTATTCCCGCGGTAAATCTCACCGCTGCAGATGATCCCCGCGCCAATGCCGGTGCCGATTTTCACAAAAATAAAATTCTGGAGTTCTTTTCCCAGCCCGCGGTACTTTTCGCCGAGGGCCATCACGTTGACGTCGTTATCCACGACGGCCCTGGCTATCGGATAGCGATCCTGGACGGTCTGGACGATGGGGAAGCTGTCCCAGCCGGGCATGATCGGGGGTGAAAATACCGTGCCCAACATAAAATCGACCGGTCCCGGGACCCCGATCCCGATTCCAAACAGGTGATCCGTCTTCCAGCCGATCCCGCCGATCATCTGGTCCAGGAGGACGCACACCCGGTCGAGGACTGCCACCGGGCCCTCCCGAATGCTGGCCGGCTCTCCGTAGCGCGCGCAGATCTTCCCCGATAAGTCCGCCAGGACGATATCGATGCTGGTTGCGCCAATATCAACCCCCGCTACCAGGCCAAGATCGCCGTTCACGCTAAATTTAACCGACCGCCGGCCGCCTGTGTAACCGCCAGCACCGGCAGGCTTGATAAATTTTCTATTTACCAGGCCTGCAATACAACTGCTGATCTTGGACCGTGAGTAAATGGTGTTTGATACCAGATCCGCTTTGGTGATTTCACCCGCCCTGCGAATCTTGCCAATCAGCTCGATCTCCAGCGGCGTCACTCTGAGATGCGGCACCACCTGCATCCTTTTTTCGATCAGGGATGCAGGCCCAGAATCGTGCCGACCCACCAGATTTCGTTCCATCAGATAGGAGTTGCGCATATCGATGTGCTCAGGTCCTCAAGATCTGAAACAGGCGGTTCCGTTCAACAGTATTTGCGGCTGCAAACCTATTGAATTTATCATCACCAGATGACACAATTTTCGAAGAAAGGATCCATAAAATTGTAGCAACTTATCATAAAAAGTCAATATGTTTTGCGCAACAATTACATACTTATAACTTTTTATAACAAAAGATGCCGTCTCAATGGATGGTCAGGCAGTCCAGGCCAAACACCTGGGCCACATATTCCAGATCGGGCAGGTTTTTACCAGTTGTCAGGATATAGTGGTGGGAAGCAAGCTCTTTCATCAACCGTGGGCCGTTCGGCACGCGCACCACCGCGCCGTTGCGGCAGTCCGAATTTTCGAACTGCGCGTAAAACTCCAACTTCCCTTCAACGACCGAGAGCGTGTCAAAGGGGGGCATCAGCTTCACCAGGGTGATATCGCCTTCGCGCAGGCGTGCATCCAGAGCGTGTGCGTTCTCGTCCACGATGGCCAGCACCTTTTCGTTGACCTTCCAGTCCGTGGCGAATGACTGGGGGACCACGCCCAGGTAGCCACAGTGGGCCATCAAAATGTGGTTTTCCGGTTCGGACTCGACCCGGGGGAAATAGGGGATCTTCTCGTGCTTGAGCGCCGCCATTCCCATCAGGAAGGGGTACAGGTTGGTCATTATAAACGGCACGCCCAGCGTTTTGTGGATCAACATCTCGGTCATCATCGAGACTAGGTCGGCCTCGCAGCCCCACACGATCCGCTGGTCCTCGAAGAGGATATTCCAGGCCAGGCAAGGGGTCGTATCCGAAAAGCTGGACTCGTTCAGGCAGTTGATCCCTGCCGCCGCGATGCTGGGATCCTCGTCCAGGTCGTGTTTGATCGCCAGGTACATCTTTAGCGCGCTGAGAATGGCGCGGTGAGAGAGATTGATCACCGGGATGCGCTCTTTCCGGCTCTCCCAAACTGCCTCAACTTCCTCGTCGGGGATCTGTTTGGCCCGGGCGCCGAGCTTTTTGAAGCTCTTTTTAACCACTTTGATCCCAAAACGACTTTCCAGCCGCTCCACGCACTCTTTTTCCCACCAATAGAAGCGCTTGAAGATATCCGCCTGGAATCCTTCCCCGGGATTATCCTGGTAGACCAGGAATTTCATGGATTTGAGTTCCTGCTTGAGAGCAATGGCCCTGATGATTTTCCGCGCCTGCTCCAGACTGTTGGGGGACAGGACGCGCACACCTTCGGAGTCCAGGTAATTGTTGATTTCCCAGTCCCACATGGAAACAGTGCCAAACTCGGAAGTAATCACCAAAATCGGCACGCTGATGGCTTTGAATTCTTCCAACTGCCGGTAAGCATCCCCCAGCATCTGCGGGAAAACAACCGCGTTTGCTTTCTTCGGAAGCTTCTTGCCCAGCTCGACCGGCTCCAGGAACTCTGCATCCTCCTGGAAAAGCTCCGCGATATGGCCAAGCTGTTTGACAAAATCGGGATCTTGCGGGTCTCGAAAATACAGCGGCACAAGCCGAATCTTCATCACGGTTTGCTCTCCAATCCATCTCCAGTCGGGCTGGTGCGGATTTCCATCGTTGCCTGGCTAAATATTTGGGATGAGGCCTCTTGCGCAAGATAGCCTCATCCCCTTTTTGCGATCAAATCGTGCCGCGTGCTGCCGGCTCACCATGAAGGTAGCGATCATTGGATTTCGCTTACGGCAACCTTGCGACCGGTCGAGGCGGACAGCAGGCCTGCTTCCAGGACCTGCATGATCTTCATGCCGTCCAAGAAGTTGGGCTTGATCGGCGTGCCATTCGCCATAGCTTTGAGAAAATCAGCCACGGCATGGGTGAATTCGTGTTCGTAGCCGATGATATGGCCCGGCGGCCACCATGCCCCCACATAGGGATGGGTAGAGTTGGTCACCAGGATGGTGCGGAACCCTTGCTCGTCGGATGGGTCCTCCAGATCGAGATACATCAGCTCGTTCATCCGCTCGAGGTCGAATGCCAGGCTCCCTTTGCTTCCGTAGATTTCGAAGTAGTTGTAGTTTTTGCGTCCACTGGCAAAGCGGCTGGCCTCGAAGGAGCCGATGGCGCCGTTCTCAAATTCGGCCACCATGAACGAGGCGTCTTCGACGGTCTGCTCGGCCATTTCCGCGCCACCGGATCCGGACTTGAACGTCCCCGCGCCCGTGCCGGGTAGCGGCCGCTTTGCGTAAAACTGCTTCATGATCGCTGAGACAGCGGCCAGTTCGCCAACCAGGTAACGGGCCAGGTCCACGCTGTGGGAATTGAGGTCGTAGTGCGGGCCGGCGCCGGCCATTTCTTTGCGCAGGTGCCAGGTGAGCGGGAAGTTCGGATCGGTGATCCAATCTTGCAGATACGCTCCTCGCCAGTGGAAGATCTGCCCGATTTTCCCTTCGTCGATCATCTGTTTGGCCAAGGTTACCGCCGGGGTGCGCCGGTAGTTATGGTTGAGGTAGTGCAGCACCCCAGCCTTTTCGACTGCCTCGTACATTTCCTTCGCCTGGGTATAGCTCAGGGCGATCGGCTTCTCGCAAAAGATTTGCTTGCCGTTTTGAGCCGCCGCGATGGCGATATCCCTGTGGAGGTAAGTCGGCGTCGAAATGTCGACGATGTCCACGTCCGGCCGTTTGACCACCTCCCGCCAGTCGGTCGATACCTCTTCCCAGCCCCAGTTGCGGGCAAAATCTGCTGTGCCTTTTTCGTTCTTCCCGCAGGCCACTTTCAATACTGGTGTCAGCTCCAGGTCAAAGAACCGGGGCGCGGAGCTCCATGCGTTGCTGTGAGCCTTCCCCATAAACTTGGTGCCGATGATCGCCACGTTTACGGTTTTCAAAGGATTCTCTCCTTTCATTAACTGCGCGATAACGGGTTTCGCTTAGTTCAAAGATGCGGCGATCTTTTTCAGTTCCTTGATGCTGATCGAGACCGCCTCATCCTCGTAGTCGGTCCATTCAGTGTGCGGGTGGTCGATTTCCACCGCCAGGAAGCCCTGGAAATTTGCCCTCTTGAGCAGCTCGGCCAGCTTCTGGTTGTTGATCAGGCCTTTCCCCACCGGGACGCCCGCGAAGAAGTACCAGTCGGTCGGCGAGGCGTTCTTATCCGGCATCAGGTCCTTGACGTGCGTGGCGAACACGTAGGGAGCCAGTCTTTCCATCCCACGCACCGGATCGTCCAGCAGGCGGAGGAAGTTGCCCGTGTCGAAGTTCAGGCCAAAGTTGGGAGAGTTGACCCCTTCGAGCAGTTGCAAGATCTCGTCTGCGGTGAAGTCGATGTGATTTTCGACCGCCATCTTCACCCCGTGATCCTCGGCAAACTTGATCGCCTGTTTGAACATCCTGGTCAGGGCTTCGATCTGCGGCCCGTGGGGTTCGCGCCGGAACATCAGGCTGCTGCCTACCACGCGCATTACGTCTGCACCGATTGCCTTCGCCCGCGGGATGCTGGCGACCATCTCGTTGTATGCTTCCCAGTTCTGCCCGCGTTCCAGGCCGTCCGGGTGACCCCAGGCGTAAACGCGGTCAAAACCGTACTCATCTAACTGCGCCTTGAGATCCTTGAAAAAGCCATCATCGTAGGATGGAAAGAAACACGATTCCAGGGAAACCCCGTCCACGTCCAGCTCTTTGGCGCGGCGCAGGAAATCCTGCATCGTCATTTTCCTGGCGGGTGGCCTCTGGTCTGGATAGACTTCCCCAAAAAATCGGTGGTAGCAATAACTGTCGATCCCAACTTTCATTGTTTCCTCCTGTTGCCAAATTACGGTGGGTTTTTATTCAGGCTGGGCTAAGACGATCTTTTGAATGTACTTCTGTGGAGAATCCATCACATGTCATTACAGGATGACATTATTATAACAAGGTGTCCTTTAAATTTCAATATCAATCCCTCGGGGTGTCTGTCCCAAAAATGGTAGGCGAATTTAGCAAAATCGCCCAGGCAGTTTTCCTCCAGGAAACAGGATGGTGAGCTAAGCCACACCCACCCCGGCCACCATCAAACCGCTGGTCATTCCGGACCAGGTTTTGTACCCCCGCACCGTGCGGGCGCGCATCTTCATCTTGCCAATCACCTGTTCGGTGGGGTTGTTGGTCCACGGCACCT
>DATKLX010000055.1:0-55320 GCA_035542155.1 Anaerolineaceae bacterium | reverse complement strand
GGCGGGCTGGAAACTTTCGAGCGATTGGACGAGGTATTGGAAAAAGCAATATAGATTACCGCAACACAGAATATAGCCCGGCCATAGGTCGGGTTATATTCCGTGTTACGTTTATAATTGGGGGCATGGACTCCGCAACAGCAGCCCGCCTGGTCGAGATCAACCGACAGTTTTACGAGAGCTTTTCCCAGGAGTTTTCCGCCACCCGCGCGCGAATCCAACCAGGAGTACAGCGCATACTGGGCAATCTAAAATTGGACGAGCAAATCCTGGACCTGGGCAGCGGGAACGGCGAGCTGGCAGCGGCGCTTCTGCGACTGGGTTTTCGCGGCCGTTACCTTGGCCTGGACTTCAGCCCCAGTCTGGTGGAAGAAGCCCGGCGGCGGACCAGTTCAGGCGGCGAGCCTCGGGCTGCTTTCATCCAGGCCGACCTGACCTCCTCCACCTGGGCAGAGGATCTCCCCCACCCGATGTTCCAGTGCGTGCTTCTCTTCGCGGTACTCCACCATATTCCGGATGGAACAAACCGCGCCAGGATCCTCCGCCAGGTTTCCGGGCTACTTCACCCGGGCGGTAAGCTGTTTCTCTCGGTCTGGCAGTTCCTCAACAGCCCGCGCTGGCAAAAGCGAATTCTGCCCTGGAAAACCGTTGGGCTGGATGACTGCGAGCTCGACCCGGGAGATACGCTGCTGGATTGGCGCGCCGGGGGGAATGGGATAAGATACGTGCACCATTTTTCATACGAGGAGCTTCAAGACCTGGCGGACCGGACTGGTTATTTCATCGCGGAATCATTTTCCGCGGATGGCAAAGAAGGAAACCTTGGCCTGTACCAGGTCTGGGGCCGAAACCCATGACCACCTTACGAGACCGCGTCCAGACCCATCGACCACCGCGGCTGGTTCTTTTCCTTATCCTGCCCTTCCTGGTTGGAGGGTGCAGCGGCATCGCGGAATACATCTTACCGCCCAACGCTGCACCTGCCCAGACGACGACCGCCATCGCTGCCCAGACCCAAACCCTGACGGCGAAGACCACACCCTCTCAATTCGGAACCATCTCATCTCAAGCCTGCCTGGAGACAGATCTGGCAGCCATGCAGTCCAATTCGCCAGCATTGGACCAGCTCCTCTGGTTGCGCCAGGACCAATCCTTGATCTATATCGCCCCCAGCAAGACGACCAGTTGGTACACGGGCGACCTCACCCGGGTCTCGCCCCCACACTGGAAAGATCCCGTCCTCCTGGCCTCGAACGTGGTGGGCAGCCTGGCCCTCTCGCCAGGAGGGAATGCAGTCGCCTTTGCCGCGCTGCGGGTGGAAGAGGGTGTCTACACCGTGATGACAGTCGACCTGGAAACTCTCCAGGTAAACGATCTCTTCCCCGGCGACGCTGCCAAGGAAGATCACTGGTCCAGCCCAAAGTACGTCCTGGACTGGTCTTCCGATGGGTCGATCGATGTTCTATCGAACTGCGGGTTGGACTGCCAGAGGCTCCAGCGCGTCTCCTCAGGCGGAATGGTTGAATCCCGGGAACTGAAAGGGGCAGAGGCGTTGAAAATCAGTTTGCTGCCTCATACCCAGGTTAAAGAGCTCAACGAAACAGACCACCCGTCCTGGTCGCACCCCAACTGGTCCCCAGACGGGAAACGGGTCGTGTTCACCGATTTGAAAGGCGTCACCTGGGTTTTTTCCCCCGCAAAGATGACCCAGTATATCCTGGAGAGCCCCGTTGACCCCGATGAAGAAACCCGCTGGTCGACCGATGGAACCCGGTTGGCCATCCGCAATCACGGGAGGATCGCGATCTACCGGATTGACTGCCAACCATAAACCGGATGGCGCCAGGATTTTTATGGAAAGTAAATGGTATTCTCGCGCTCTACGGATATGATTCAGGATAGGTGATTTCTGCTTACTCCCGGCAGCACATGGATCGCCAACATTTTTTATTGATGAATAGAGTGGATCTCATTTGAAACGCGAGCGAAAACAACCAGGCCAGGTAGAAGATTCTCATGTCCATGGACCTCCTGCCACTTATGAGGTGGAGAACGGGATATCTGGTGATGTTCGCTCGCTTTTTGAGAGCTTAATGAAAGGCATGGAAGAGACAGGCTATGCCGCCGGCCTGCAGGGGATGGAAGAAGGTCTGCCGGAATCTCAAGGGGCATACCTTTCGATCTTTGAAAACATACCTGTTGGGCTGATCATCGTCGATGGGGACGGATGGATCCAGCGGGTCAATTTGCAGTTTCTTCGTCTGGCTGGTTTCCAAACCCGCGAAGAAATCGAGATGAAATATCGCTGGATAGAGTTCCTTCTACCTGAGGAGGTGGAGTGGTTTCACCAACTGGTTTTAGGAGACCATTCGGCAAGAAGGGACCCGGTTGAGTTCCGTTTCGTCGATCGGGTCGGAGGGCAAATCCATAGCCTGGTCGCCGCCTCCGCAATTGACAGCGCAGAGCGGCAAGTCATTTCTGTTTTTGATATCAGCGACCAGAAGCACGCACAGCAGATTTACAAACACCTGGCCGAGAAAATGGCAGTTCTGCATGCGATCTCGACCGCCGGCTCCGAAGTGAACAGCGTAGACGAGCTGATCGATCGGGCCACTGAGGCGCTGGAAGGCCTGTTCCACCCCGGACACTGTAGTGTTCTCCTGGTAAATCCCGAAAAACAAACGATTCAGTTGCATCCCTCTTACCGGGGAGCTATTCCCAACAAGAGCGAGATCCCAATTGATCAGGGAATAACCGGATGGGTCATTGCCACTGGCCGCACCCGGCGAGTGGATGATACGATGCTGAGTAGTGAGTACATCTCTCCCGGGGAAGCAACCATGCGCTCCGAGATTTGCGCCCCGCTGAGGCTGGGGGCGACTGTGATTGGAGTGGTTGATGTAGAAGCAATCCCGGCAAATGCATTCACCGCCGATGACGAGGACCTGATCACGACCTTTGCCGTCCAATTAGCCACGGCGATCGATCGCCTGCGCTCTCGTAAAGCGGAACACCACCTGGCAGAACAACTGGCAGCCATCGATGAAGTCTCGCGAGAGATAGCCAGCGCCAGCCACGACCTGGAAAAAGTGTACGTGACCATCCACCACGCCGTGGCAAAGCTCATGCCCAGCGAGTCGTTCACCCTCACCCTGTACGATGCGGTCCATGAAGAGATTATCGGCGTGTACCTGTACGACAGGAACGGGCGCTACCCGGCGATGCGCATTCCCGCCGGGCAAGGAATGACTGGTCTGGTTATCCGTAGCGGGCAGCCCCTATACATCGAGGAAATGGATGACGTGGATGGCACCATCCCGATTCTGCGCTTTGGCTCTCCTGAACGGATCCACTCCGCGCTGACCGTTCCTTTGAAGCTGGGAAAGACCACCATAGGGGCCATGTCGACCCAAAGCTACCGGCCGCGGGCGTTCAGCCGGGATGATCTGCACATGCTCACGCTGCTCAGTAGCCATATCGCGATTGCTCTGCAGAATGCAAGGCTGTTCGCGGAATCCAACCGCCAGTTGATGATGTTCGAGAACATGTTCGACGCCATCATTGTAACCGACCTCCAGACCCAGAAAATCCTCTACTGGAACCAGGCAGCCTGCAGTATGTACGGGTATACCAGGGAGGAAGCGATTGGCCAGTCGATCAATATCCTGCACAACCCAGAAGATATTCCGTCTTTTGAAGAGAACCTGACCGAGGAAATTCAAAAGAATGGGCGGTGGGCGGGAGAAAAAGTGTTCGTACGCAAAGATGGTTCGCAGGGATTATCGGAAATCATCGCCTTGCCCATTTATGACGATCAAGGCAGGATGGTTTTCACCATCGGTGTAAACCGGGATATCACCCAGCGAAAGCAGACCGAACAGGCGCTCCAGAAGAACGAAGCGCTTCTCCGGCTGATGCTCGATTCCCTTCCCGTCGGGGTGTGGATCGCGGATAAGCGAGGCCAGGTATTCCAGGCCAACCCGGCGGCAAGCCAGATCTGGGGCAGCGACTCAGCCACCCAGAGCCACCAGATCCAGGAATTTAAAGGCTGGTGGCCCAAGACTGGAGAGCAGATCTCCAAGGAGGATTGGGCGTCATCGCGGGCGATCCAGAAAGGCGAAACCTCGCTGAACGAGGAAATCGATATCCTTGCCTTCGATGGGACGCGCAAAACCATTTTGAACTCGGCCATCCCGATCCTGGACGAACAGAAGAATATCCAGGGCGCGATTATCGTCAACCAGGATATGACTGGCGAGAAGCGGCGTGAGCGCGAGCGCGAGGCGATTCTGACGGTCTCCGCCGCCCTGCGTTCAGCCTCAACTAGAGATGAAATGGTCACCATAGTCTGCCAGCAGTTGGATGATTTACTTGCGGTGGATGGGATCGCCATCCTGGTGCAGCGGGTCGAACCGGCTCAACCCGGAAGCCTGGAGGTTGGAGCAGCCTCAGGGTGCTGGTCCTCCCAGGTGGGAAAAACTATCGAACAGGATCAAAGCTCTTATCAAGCCCTGGACCCTGCTCATCTGAAACTGGTCAACTTCCAATTTGAGAACAGTCTACCGAATCCAGGCCTGCCCACTGCCGAAAATGACGTCCTGGTGGAAGTTCCGCTGGAGACCAGAGACGGGGTCTTAGGGGCGGTATGGATGGTGAAAAAGGCAGAGTTCAGCTCTTTAGAGGTCAGCGTGACTACGGCCGTCGCGGATATCACCGCAAACGCCCTGCACCGCCTGGCGTTGTTCGAACGAACCAGCCGGTATGCTGAGCAGATGCGGGTGGTCAGCGAGATCGGCCATACCCTGGCCGAGAGGATGGACCTGCCGGGCATCTATTCAAAGCTGGCAGAGGGTGTCTTGAAGCTGTACGCCGACAGCGCAGCAGTGATCATCGCGCTTTACAATGCGGAAACTGAGACCATCCACTGCACCTATGGATTGGTCGATGGAAAAGTAATCAACCCGTTGGAACTGCCCCCCATCCCGCTGGTTTCGTCAAGGCAGGGGCAGCAGAGCGAAGTCGTCCGCCGGCGCGCACCGGTCATCGCCACGGATCTGAAAAAAACTGCCAATACTAAAGGTAATAACAGTGATCACAAATCCGAGATCACCCAATCGGCGCTGTTCGTGCCTATGCTCTCGCGCGGGAAAGTGCTGGGGGTGTTGCAAATCCAAAGCCATATCCCCAACCGGTTTACCCAGGAGGACGCCAATCTACTGGGCCTGGTCGCTAACACGGCAGCGGTCGCAATTGAGAACGCCCGTCTTTTCAGCGAGCTGCAGCATTCGCACAGTGAGCTGTCTCTGGCCTACGATTCCACCCTGGAAGGCTGGGCGCACGCCCTGGAGCTGCGCGACCAGGAGACCAAGGACCATTCCCAACGGGTCGTTGACTATACCCTGCGATTGGGACAGCGCCTGGGAATTCCGGAGACGGATCTGATCCATGTCCGGCGGGGAGCGCTGCTGCACGATATCGGCAAGATGGGCATCTCCGACCAGATTTTGAATAAGCCCGGCTCTCTCTCAGAGGAGGAATGGGCCAGGATGCGCCAGCACCCGGTTTTCGCCTATGAGATGCTGAAATCAATCGGATACCTCAGGCCAGCCCTGGATATCCCCTACTGCCATCACGAAAAGTGGGATGGGAGCGGCTACCCGCGCAATTTAGCCGGCGAACAGATTCCGCTGGCCGCGCGCATCTTCGCCGTGGTGGACGTCTGGGATGCCCTGATCAGCGACCGGCCGTACCGGCCTGCCTGGACGCCCGAGCAGGCTCTGGCCTACATCGCCGTGCAAGCCGGAAAGCATTTTGACCCCCAGGTCGTGGCAGCCTTTCTGGATATGATCCACAAGGGAGATTTCGCAAACGATAGATTTCCCATATAATCAATCCATGGACGATCGACAGACCCGGATCGGTGAGGTGATGGGCCTTTTTTTTAAGCTTGGACTCACTGCCTTCGGGGGCCCGGCGGCGCATATCGCCATGATGCACACCGAAGTGGTCAAACGCCGCAAATGGCTCAGCGAGGAAAAGTTTCTTGACCTGCTCGGGGCGACCAATCTGATTCCCGGGCCAAATTCGACCGAAATGGCCATCCACATCGGTTACGAGCGGGCCGGCTGGGCAGGGTTGATCCTAGGCGGCGCCTGTTTTATCTTTCCGGCGATGCTGATCGTGCTGGGTTTGGCCTGGCTGTACACGCGCTACGGTTCGACGCCGCAGGCAACCTGGCTGCTGTATGGGGTGAAGCCTGTTATTATAGCAATCATCCTCAAGGCATTGTGGGACCTGGGCAAAAAAGCAATCAAGGGTCCTCTGACTGCGGTGGTCGGCCTGGCCGTATTCGGGCTATATTTCCTGCAGGTAAACGAGCTTGGGCTGCTCCTGGCGGGCGGGCTGGTCGTGATGGTCGGGACGAATTTGAAACGGCTGCGCGAGCTCACCCCAAAATCGACCCTCACCCTGGCTCCTTATCTGGCGTTTCCGCTGCCAGAAGCGCTGCAGGCTGGCGTACCGTTCCAACTGGGTGTGCTGTTCCTCACTTTCCTGAAAATCGGCGCGGTACTGTACGGGAGCGGTTACGTGCTCCTGGCCTTTTTGCGAGCAGACTTTGTCAACCGGCTGGGTTGGCTGAGCGACCAGCAGTTGATCGACGCGATTGCGGTTGGCCAGATTACTCCCGGACCGGTGTTCACCACGGCCACTTTTATTGGTTATCTGCTGGGTGGCACGCCAGGCGCGCTGCTGGCTACCCTGGGAATTTTCTTACCTTCGTTCGTATTTGTGGCTGCCAGCAACCCATTGATCCCCAAACTCCGCGGATCGGTCTGGGTCAGCGGGCTCCTGGACGGGGTGATCATCGCCTCGTTGGGATTGATGGCTGGGGTAACCGTGGAGCTTGGCCGGGCTTCGCTGGTCGACCCGTTAAGCGTGGCAGTAGCACTGGTCGCACTGGCGCTTCTGGTACGGTTCCAGGTCAATTCCAACTGGCTGGTGCTGGGTGGAGCGGTCATCGGGCTGGGCCGAATGCTACTAAATTTATAAATTTTCATGTTAATGAAGTGACATTTCCTAACAGTTCCGTTAACCCGAACCATTGACAGGTATGCTAAAGTAACCATAACCAGGGAGGCAACTTCCTGGTTTTGATTTTCCCGGATCCCTGGATTGCTTGTGTGGAATTGTCTTATTGATCAGGAGAACCGAAATGAATTTTTTAAAAAACAAACGGTCCAAAGCGAACTTGCTTATCAGGGGGCTGTGGATCACCGCAACGATGTTGATCCTGGGGGGACTGCTCATAGCGATCCAGCCATCTAAAGTGCAAGCAATCAGCATATATCTGACTCAAGCAGAACAAAGATATCCATCAATTACCAATACCTCATTAGATTCCTGCGACCTGTGCCATGCCAGCAACTTCCCGGTTATCAATGCCTACGGTTCTGCTTTCAAGAGCCATGGGGATAATGCCGCAGCCTTCGGGGCGATCGAGTCGCTCGACTCGGATGGGGATGGGTTTACTAACTTCCAGGAGATCCTGGCGCGGACCTTCCCTGGCGATGCGAGCAGCCACCCGGTCCAGCCGACGGCTACCCGGAAGCAGATCTCATCCATGGCGATGGACCCTGCCGCGACCAACACGGAAGCGCCGTATCCCCCGCCAATCGACACGGTAGTTCCGAACCAGACACCAACGACCGCGCCATACCCCCCGCCAATCTACACGTCGACTCCGAGCCAGGTTCCGCCCACCGCGACAAAACCTTCGCCGACCAATACACCGACTCCGAGCCAGGTTCCACCCACCGCGACAAAACCTTCGCCGACCAATACACCGACCCCGAGCCAGGTCCCGCCCACCGCGACAATGCCTTCGCCGACCCACACGCCGACCCCGAGCCAGGTCCCGCCCACCGCAACAAAACCTTCGCCGACTAGCACGTGGACTCCGAGCCAGGTTCCGGCAACCCCCACGGCGCAAGCCTCTCCAACCGGAGACCCACAGAAACCTGGCCCGACCCAATCGCCGGGAAGAGTGATCCTGCCAGCAATCGCCGATACCTATGTAAACCAGAAAAACCCGAACAGTAATTATGGCGGCAAAACTGTGATGCTGGTCGCCCGCCGCCCGTACATGGCTTCCTTTATCCGCTTCGACCTCTCCAGCATGGCCGGAAAGCCGATCCATAAGATCGTTCTCCGTCTGTACATGAATGGAGAAACGGAGGGCTCCCTTACCGTAAGCTCAATCGAAGACCACTCCTGGAGCGAGATGGGGATGAATTTCACCAATGCCCCAGGCTCGGGTAAAACCCTTTTCCGCACACGCTCAATAGGAAATGAAAGCGAGCGTCAGCATGGATACTGGATCGCGATTGATGTCACCCGCTACATCAACAGCGCCGGCCTGTGGGATCTGATGATCACTACCCGGTCGGCGGAAGGGTTATTGAAAATCGCTACGCGCGAATCAGGCGGCCATGCCCCCCAACTGGTGTTCATCATGAGCCAATAGCAGAGGGTGAAAAATTGAGATATGTGTTGAGAAACAAGCTATTCAGCATCGGCGGCGACTCGTGGATCACGGACGAAACCGGCCATCATGTTTATTTCGTGGATGGGGCAGCGATCAGCATCGGACGGCGGCTGACAATCAAGGATATGGATCGAAACGAGGTTGCCGCCATTCACCAGGAGCTGATCGCCCTGACGCCGACTTTTGAGATCCACACCGCGCGCGGGATCAAAGCGCACATTTCAATGCGGCTGCTGACCCTGACCGACCGGATGAAGATCGACGTAACTGGAGGGCCAGACCTTGAAGTCCATGGGAACCTCTTTCACCATGAATATGATATCGAGCAGGGTGGGCGAAGAGTCGCGCACGTGAGCAAGGCCTGGATCTCTCTGACCGATTCGTATGGGATCGAAATCGCGGACGACGAGGACCAGGTTCTGATCCTGGCCTGCGCGGTGGTGATCGACGAAATCCTCGAGATGCGGGAGAAAGCCGACGGGGATCAGGTTTCGGGATAGAGCAGGTTTACCATCCGGACAATTAAATCGGCAGCCTGCTCGATGCTCAGTTTACCCGTGTTGAGCACAGCGTGATATAGAACTGGATCAGACCAGTCACAGCCGAAGTTTCGGCGCACGTAATCCGCTGAAGCAGTGTCTTTCTCATGAATCAGATCATTCGGAGAGCGACGTACTTGCGAATCAGGATAATATGCCTCCCTTTCTTTGCGCAAGAGGTGGTGTACGTGATGAACGCGGAGTTCCAGCGGAGCCTCAATCCGCAGGTGGAGAACGTTGGCCCGATCTTTGAGGATTACCTGCCCACCCCGGCCCACAATTACATAATTGCCGGCCTGGTAAGCAGCCAGGATCGCCTTCTCGGAGAGAGACAGGGCCGAGGTTTCGTTGAAGAACCGTTCTTCCGGGTGAGGGGCAACGGCAACTTCCGCTGGAGAGATATTATGAGCCCGGCGCAAAAGATAGTCGACGAATTTCTTGAACTTAAAGCTCTCTTCCGAATATCGGCTGTAACTGCTAATCTCCTCCTCAGATAAGCCTGCCTCACCAGCAGCGCGAACGATGTCGCAGCGGTCAAAATAACGATAGCCGAGGATCTGGCTAACTCTTTCAGCAATCTCATCTCCCCCCGATCCATACTGGCGTGAAATGGTGATTACAGCCATAGGAACCTCCGATTGTCCATCAACCAACCCGCTTACCGACCGAAACCCATTCTTCCCCCCTTATTCTTATTATGGCACGCTGCAGTTCCACTTTCAATATGAGATTTTGATATTGGCGATTTTACGACAGCTTCCGGATCATTCGCGCTGACGGATATTGTCAACAAGCTGTCAGGGGGATATCAAGTCCCAACGGCAGCAACGGAAGCACCCGCATCGGCCGCGGCTGCTGCGCCGGCGTATCCACCGGTATTTGAAAAACCCGCTGCTCCCGCCCCGACCGAGGCACCGGCGTCTGCCCCAACCAGTGGAGTGGGGGAATCACTCAACACCAGCCCGGGGCAGGCAGGCCAGGTGGCATTTGCCCCGGTAGGCAACGGCCAGATGATCGCAGACCTGTTGATCTGGGTTATTGTGCTGCTTGGGCCGTTCATCCTGCTCGGGGGCTTGATCCTGGCGATCGTACGCGGGGTGCTAAAAAACCGGAAGGCTGGCCCATCCAATTGAAGTCAGGAACAGGAAAAGTGATCCAATCTGGTTAGAGGGGTTTTCTGTATAATGGGATTACCTGTTAGCAAAATCCCTCACCAGGACTTCTCATGAAACCCGACAGCAAGCGAAAAACAGATCGTCAATGGATCACCTGCATGGCCCTCCTTTGTTACAGCATCATCGCAATGGCCAGCGCGGGGTGCGCCAGCGCGGCGACATCCTACGCGCCTCAGCCCGGGTCGACCGCTGCCGCTGCGGCCACGGAAAACCCGATCGTGGGCCAGCTCAAAGAAATCGACCAGCTTCTGGAGACCATTCAGGGAAACCTGGCCTTCAATGCTCCGAGCGCGATGAATCTCGAGGACACTACCACCATCCACTTGCTGATCAGCCCTACTCTGACCAAAGAAGAGCTGGCGAAGGAAATCAATGCAGCGGAAAACCAGGCTGTGATCACATCGGCGGTGAACATCACCCCACGAATGAAAGCCGAGCTGAAATCCGCGGATCCCGAGGCATTCAACATCCAACCCCTGCACGACAGTCCCGAACAACTGCTCAGCACGGGCGAACCAACCGAGTGGAAGTGGCTGGTCCAGGCCAAAAAAGAAGGCAAACAGGACATGACGCTGAGCGTTTACCGCCTGGTGGAGTTTGAAGGTAAAGAATACTGGCGGGAGAAATCCTATGAGAAGAATATCGAGGTCAAGGTAACCCTGATTGGGCTTATCCGGCGCTTCGATTGGAAATGGCTGGTGGGGCTCGCGGTAACCGGCATCGCTGTGCCTCTGTTCATACGCTGGCTGGACCAGAGAAAAAAACCTCAGAAGGACTGACCCCACTCATCGTAGACCCCGGCGAAATCGATGTGGGCGGACTTCACCACGAGGCCATTTCCCGGATCACAAAGTACAGTGTGGACAGCCAGGGCCACGGGCATCCACTCTTCCTGGATGTCGCCGTTGAACAGGCTCTGGATCACCTTTACAGCTGGTCCGAAGAAATTTTCTTCTGTATAGACGCGCAATGAGAAATCAACACTACCATTATGGCTTTTCATAATGTTGCTCCGGTAATAAAACAGTATGAAGTTGGAAGGAAGTTCGTAATTGAATGGATAATAACTCTGGTTTGTCTGAACAGCTATTAATTTAGAGTTAATTCTCAAGGAAAATCAGGCAAATTCGCGGTTGTCTCCAGACAGATTTGATCTATAATTGATATCGTTCCAAAAAGAACAAATTAAACCCGGGGAAATCGTCTTGCCCCTGGAAGACAAAAACGCCGATCCTTTCAGAGCGGGGTAAGACTATCTCCCAACACGCCGGGCAGATTCGCCGCCAAGTACGGGGGAAGATGAGATGAACCGTGACACACATGAACTCAGCGATAAAGTTCTATGCCGGGAAGAATGTTATTCGATCCAGGGGGCCGCGCTCGAGGTCTACCGGGAGATGGGATCAGGTTTTCTGAAAGCAGTCTACCAGGAGTGCCTGTTGAAGGAGTTCACGTGGCGAAATATCCCCTTTCAGGCCCAGGTCGAGCTGCCGCTGGCGTATAAAGGCGTGAAAATCGCTCAGGTATGCCAACCGGATTTTATCTGTTATGAGAAAATCATCGTTGAAGTCAAAGCACTGAAAGAAACCAGTGACGAACACCGCGCCCAGGTGTTCAACATGCTAAAGGCCACCGGCTTGCGAGTGGGCCTGCTGATCAATTTTGGGCATCATCCAAAGGTGAGTCTCGAAAGGATCCTGGTCTGAAGGGCTGTCAGTGTTTAATGACCGCCACGCAATCCGGGCAGATCGTCTTGAAGCCGATAAACCATCCGCGTTTGAAGACATAGTGGATGAATTAGGGTGCAACCCGATTCTCAGACCCGGTCAAATCCATGGAATGGACCAATTGCTTCGATGGTCGTTTTCTGAATCGAAAAGTAATGGGGTGAGGTGATTCAATGCCAGGATCAAAACTTTTCCAGTTACGACGCAAGGTGGGGCTGGTGTCCACGCGTTTCGAGGGCACAGACGGGGTCTCGCTCGAAACGATCAAATGGGTCCAGGTGCTGGAACGCCTCAACTGCGAGTGTTTCTTTTTCGCGGGCCAGTGCGAATGGGAAGTGACCCGCTCCCGGATAGTCCCTGAGGTATTTTTCCGCCACCCAACTATCCAGAGAATCAACGATATCGCCTACAGCAACCGAATGCGGCCGCCGGATTTGACCGAAGAGATCCAACAGCTAAAAAAAATGTTCAAGAGGGAGCTGTACAAATTTATCAACGATTTTGGCCTGGAGCTGTTGGTAGTGGAGAACGCCCTGGCGATCCCGCTTAACGTTCCGCTGGGACTGGCGCTGACGGAGCTGATTGCCGAAACCGGCATCCAGGTGATCGCTCACCACCACGATTTCTTCTGGGAACGCAAGCGCTTCCTGGTGAACTGCGTGTGGGATTACATCAACATGGCCTTCCCGCCTCACCTGCCAACGGTGCACCACGTCGTGATCAATTCCTCCGGTGCCAACCAGTTGGCCCTGCGCACCGGCATCTCGAGCATGCTGATCCCCAACGTCATGGATTTCGACATTCTCCCCACCCCTCCAGACGAATATACCCACAGCGTGCGCAGCGACCTGCAGGTCCAACCAGATGAGCTGTTTTTTCTTCAGCCGACGCGGGTGGTGCCGCGAAAGGGGATCGAGCACGCGATCGAGCTGGTTCGCCTGTTAGGCAGGAAAGCCCGGCTGGTCGTGTCACACGCCTCAGGAGACGAGGGGTATGATTACGAGCGCCACCTGCGGGACTATGCGCGGCTGATCAACGCTCCGGTGAATTTCGAGGAGAAGCTCATCCAGCCCAGGCGGGGGCTCACCATGGATGGACGAAAGACCTACACCCTGGCGGACGTATATCCCTGGGCAGATCTGGTGACTTACCCTTCGGACATCGAAGGCTTTGGGAACGCCTTTCTGGAAGCGATTTACTACCGCCGGCCCATTGTGGTCAACAACTACTCGATCTACAACATCGATATCAAACCTAAAGGGTTCCGGGTGATCGAATTCGACAGCTACATCACCGATCAGACCGTGGAGCATACGCGTAGATTGCTGGAAGAACCGGCGCTCAGAGAGGAAAACGCCGAATACAATTACAACCTGGCCCGCCGGTATTATTCCTACACCACCCTGGAACGCAGCCTCCACACGCTGCTTTCGCAGTGTTTTGGAGAGGAATAAATTTGGACCCTCACCAAATCACGTTCCTGCTGATGCTGGGGTTGGTCGCTTTTGTGTTAGGGCTGGCAAAAGGAGGGCTGGGGGGAGTGCTGGGCTCGGTCGCTGCGCCGCTCTTGAGCCTGGTGATGCCGGTGGGGCAGGTGATCGGCCTGCTGCTGCCGCTGTTGATGGTGGCAGATATTCCCGCGGTGGGATTGTACTGGAAGCAGTGGGACTGGAAATGGGTGCGCCTGATGCTGCCGGGCGCGGCAGCCGGGGTGGTGGCTGCGACGTTTTTTATTGTCAGCGTGCCGTCCCGCCTGCTACAGATCGCACTGGGGGTGATCGTCCTGCTGTTCACGGTTTACAAGCTGGCGGAGAAACGGATCCTCGCCGGCTGGAACTACCAGCCAGAAGACTGGCATGGTTTTTTGGCAGGAGCGTTGAGCGGGCTGACCTCAGCCCTCGCTCACAACGGCGGCCCACCGGTTACCATCTATCTTTTGATGCAGAAAAACATGACCGTGCTGTCTTTCAACGCCACCTGCGCGATCTTTTTCGCGATTCTCAACCTGGTCAAGCTGCCTTTCTATCTTTTTGCCAGGCTAATCGACCCGGGACTTCTGGCGCGCAGCCTGTGGGTGATCCCGCTGATGCTGTTGGGAGTGTGGCTGGGGGTGAGGAGCGCTCAGCGGTTCGATGCACAAACCTTCGAACGATTAATCCTGGCTTTGCTCGCCATGACCGCAATTGTCTTAATATTCGTTTAAGCAAAGAACCGCGGTGGACTATTTCCGATTTATCGGAGAAGATGTATACTCAAGCGAGCGGACAAAGCAGCTTGATATAGTTGAATGGGACCAGGAGGAAGGGATGAAAACTCTACGGGGGTATCGGTCCAATATTATCACAGCAGTGATCATTGCGGCCATCGCTCTGACTGGCTGCGGGCAGGGAGCAGGCGGTGGACCTACCGTCGCCACCCTTCCTCCAACTGTGGAACCCCCTACCATGGAACCAACCTTGCCCCCACTCCCGACTGAAGAGCCCAGCCCGACCCCAACGGAAGCGCCGACTATCGAACCGAGTCAGACACCCGCACCGACTGCTATCCCAACCGCAGCCCCGCTGGAGTTTTCGGGGAAAGGGAATGGGAAAGTGGCTTTGACCGGTTATTCTGGCAACGGGGCTTTCCTCCACGCCACCCATGACGGGATCAGCACCTTTCATGTCGTAGAATGCGACGCGCAGGGCAAGCAAACGATTGGTATCATCGAGACCGCGAGCAGATACGACGGGATCAAATTGATGGACGTGGTCAACCCGACCTTTCGAGCGGAGAACCTGTGCGTCACTGCGGATGGGAACTGGACGCTGGCGATCTATTCGCTCAAAGATTATGCAAAGCTGCCTTCATTGGCGGTACCCGGAAAGGCAAGGGGCCAGGTCTCCCAGATATTTCACCTGGAAGGTGACGCGACTATGCTCACGATGAGCTATACAGGCGGCAGGGTAAACCTGCCTGCGTATGTTGAGCTTTACGCTTTGTCAGACAGCAGCGTGTCGGTCATCGCCAGCCTGGGGGCTGGTGATTTCGGCGGGCAGGCATTTTCATTGCTGCCCGGGACGCGGGCGATTGCAATCGACGCCGATTATGGGTCCTGGAGCATCCTGATCCAGTAAAGGAGACGATCGGAATGTGCGTATTCTGCGCGGCGATACCGGTAGCAGCGGCGGTTGGAGCAAAGGCGCGGGCTGACCAGTTGCATGAAGCCAGATTAGCGGAAAGTGATCCGGGAAAACACAAAAAACCGGCCTTCCCGGCGGGAAAGGCCACAGCGGTAGTGATCACCGGGCTGGTGATCGGGTCGATCACCGTACACACCCACTTGCTGGGGATTTAATCTTCTGAGGGGGAGATGGTATGGGACCAGGCCCGCTCGTGAGAATCGAGCAGGGTCCTGACGGCATCCGAAGGGGCCAGGCTGCGGTCGACCACACGGTTGAGCACTGCCCGATATTCTTCGGGGGAAACGGATTGGCGCCAGCGGGTAACCAGGGTGTTCCGGATGAGCAAGCTCAGCTCGGAATTGAGGCGGGCCTGCTCGCGTCGCTGCCATTCTCCGCTCTCCTTCAAGTAAGCGCAATGGCGCTGGATGGCTTCGAAAAGTTGCTCGACCCCTGTCGAAACGGTTGCAACCGTGGTGAGGATCGGTGTTTTCCAGAGGGTATCTTCCCTGCCTGCGTAAGGCTCGAGGTCGTGGCCGGTTTCCCAGCTTTCATAGGAATACCCGGTTGGCTCTTCCCAGGGCAAGCAGGAAAAATCCTGATAGAGACGTGGAGAGGGATGGGCCAGCTCGAGCATCGTGCGCATGGCGCGGAGGGTGTTTTCCGTACCCGGGCGGTCGGCTTTATTGACGACGAGGATATCGGCGATCTCGAGGATGCCGGCTTTGATGGCCTGGATATCATCGCCCAGGCCAGGAGCCTCGACGACCAGGGTGGTGTGAGCCAGTCTGGCGATATCGACCTCAGATTGGCCCGCGCCGACCGTCTCGATCAGGACCACGTCGAAGCCAGCGGCGTCAAAAACCTCAACCAGCCCCGCGGTAGCCTGCGCCAGGCCTCCCAATGCGCCGCGCGAGGACATTGAGCGGATAAAGACGCCAGGATCGCCCACCGCATCGCGCATCCGCACCCGATCGCCCAGAACAGCGCCGCCGGTGAAGGGGCTGGAGGGATCCACTGCAATAATTGCCACCCGGGAGGGCGTTTTTTGATCGGGACGATTTCGGCGGTAGAGCCGGGCCAACTGATTGACCAGGGAGGATTTGCCGGTGCCGGGGGAACCGGTCACGCCGACCAGGTGGGCGCGGCCTGAATAGGGGTAGAGCAGATTGAGCGCTTCCAACCCGGCAGGGGTATTATTCTCAATCTGGGTCAACGTGCGAGAAAGGGCCAGGCGATCCCCCGCCAGGACTTTCTCCACCAGATCGTAAATCTGCGCTGAAGACAGCTCACTTCTATTCACGGAATATCAACGATCCAATCATTAAGCAGGCGGCTCAGTGAGAACCGCGCGGGTGATGTCTGTAACGATAGCCGTGGTCGAGGTGCCCGGGCCATAGACACCGGTCACGCCAATCTTCAGCAGTGCTCTGGCGTCGGCCTCGGGGATGATCCCGCCGACGAAGACGAGCACAGTTTCGAGACCGCTGGCCTTGAGGAGATCCATTACCCGCGGGACGATGGCCATATGCGCCCCTGAGAGGATCGAAAGGCCGATCGCATCGACATCCTCCTGGAGTGCGGCATCGACGATCATTTCGGGGGTCTGGCGCAGGCCCGTGTAGATCACTTCCATTCCCGCATCGCGCAGGGCGCGGGCAACCACCTTGGCGCCTCGGTCGTGCCCATCCAGGCCCGGTTTGGCGACCAGAACTCGTATTTTGCGCTGGCTCATTGCAAACTCCAAATGCTTTGCTGATTCGATTATATCCCAAGGGTTCGAGGTTACCCTGTGATGGTCGTCCCTCAATCAGAGAAAAAAGTCACAAATGACTGTGAAAAGAACAGTGAAATACAGTGAAGTACAGCCAAAAGCAGTAAAGAACAGTAAAATACAGTCTATAGTCCAGTTTATTCCGCTTTTTCCTGCTCTTCACTATCCAATGATCACCGGCACGATCTTCGACATTCGGCGCTTTTCGATCCACGATGGACCGGGGATCCGGACGACCATCTTCCTGAAAGGCTGCCCGCTGGACTGCTGGTGGTGCCACAACCCCGAAAGCCAGGCGCCCAGCGTAGAGATGGCGCTGCGCGAGAGCCGCTGCATCGCCTGCGGGACCTGCCTGGATGCATGCCCGGAAGGAGCGATCCGGGCAGTGGATGGTCGTTTCATTACGGACCAGGGGCTGTGCGTGCGCTCCGGCTCGTGCACGCGGGTCTGCCCGGCGCAGGCGCGCGAAATTTTGGGAAGGGAGACCAGCATTGCAGAGCTGATGGCCGAGATCGAGCGCGACCGCTGCTTTTTTGACGAATCGGGAGGGGGGGTGACGATATCAGGCGGCGAGCCGCTGATGCAGCCCGCGTTTCTGCTCGAGCTGCTCCAGGCATGTAAAACGGTCGAGCTGCACACCGCGCTGGATACCAGCGGCTACGCGGCGTGGAGAGTGATGGAGGCAACGGCGGATCTGACCGACCTGTATCTCTACGATCTCAAACTGCTGGATCCCGAGAAACACCGCGAAACCACCGGCGTCTCGAACGATCTGATCCTGGAGAACCTGGTGCGGCTCTCCGGCCTGGGAAAGCAGATCATTTTGCGCCTGCCGGTGATCCCGGGGGTCAACGCCGAAGAAGATCACTTCCGGCGCGCCGGCGCGCTGGCCCGCTCCCTGAAAGGCATCCAGCGGCTTGATTTATTGCCCTATCACGCGGCCGGGAGCGGAAAATATGGCATGCTGGGCCGCGATTACCGCCTGGAACGGACCCACCCGCCCGCTGACGATGCGATGCGGCGGTACGCAGAAATCCTGGAAGAATGCGGTTTGACGGTCAAGATTGGAGGGTAAGCGAATGGTAATGACAGACCGGATCCAGACGTTGCGCAACCAGAGCCTGGGAACCGATCCATCCCTCTCGGCAGAGCGAGCCATCCTGCTGACCCAATTCTACCGGCAGGCCGGCGGGCTCGAGTCGATCCCGGTCCAGCGTGCCAGGGCGTTCGCTCATCTGCTGGAACACAAGACCATCTGGATCGGGCCTGGGGAGCTGATCGTCGGCGAAAAAGGGCCGGGGCCTCAGGCGGCGCCTACCTACCCCGAGCTGTGCTGCCACAGCCTGCAGGATCTGGAGATCCTCGATACCCGTCCAAAGATCCCCTTTTCGGTTAGCGAGGAGGTGAAGCGGGTTTACCGGGAGGAGATCATCTCCTTCTGGCAGGGTCGGGCGATCCGCGACCGGATCTTCGCGGAGATGACCACGGAGTGGAAAGACGCGTACGAAGCCGGGATCTTTACGGAGTTCATGGAGCAGCGCGCCCCGGGGCACACGGTGCTGGATGATAAGATTTACCATAAAGGGATGCTGGACTTCTGCGCCGATATCGACGCCGTCCTGGCGGGCCTGGATTACCTGAACGATCCTCAGGCTTACAGCCGCCAGGAGGAGCTGAAAGCGATGCGCATCTGCGCTCAGGGGATAGTCCGCTTCGCAGAGCGCCACGCCGACCTGGCCGAACAGATGGCGGCGGGCGAGACAGTTCCGGCGCGAAAAGGCGAGCTCGAGCAGGTCGCGGCGGTCTGCCGGCGGGTACCAGCCCACGCTCCGGCGACCTTCCACGAGGCGCTGCAGTATTACTGGTTCGCCCATCTGGGGGTGACCACCGAGCTGAACACCTGGGATTCGTTCGATCCAGGCCGCCTGGACCAGCATCTCGAGCCGTTCTACCGCCGCGAAACCGCAGCCGGCAGCCTGACCTCAGAGCGCGCTAAAGAGCTGCTGGAATGTTTCTGGATCAAATTCAACAACCAGCCCGCGCCGCCCAAGGTCGGGGTGACTGCCGCGGAGAGCGGCACCTACACCGATTTCGCGCAGATCAACCTGGGCGGCGTCAAAGGGGACGGGGCAGATGGGGTCAACGAGGTCACCTACCTGCTGCTGGACGTAGTCGAAGAGATGCGCCTGCTCCAGCCGAGCGCCTCAATTCAGGTGAGCAAGAAAAATCCGGACCGCTTCATCAAGCGCGCGGCGCGGATCATCCGCACCGGTTTCGGCCAGCCGAGCATCTTCAACGCCGACGCGATCGTCCAGGAGCTGGTCCGCCAGGGCAAATCCATCAGCGACGCGCGCCAGGCCGGATCGAGCGGCTGCGTGGAGATCGGCGCTTTTGGCAAGGAGAATTACAATCTGACGGGTTACTTTAACCTGCCCAAGGTGCTTGAGATTACCCTGCACGACGGCTGCGACCCGCGTACCGGAAAACAAATCGGCCTGCGCACAGGCGATCCACGGGGTTTTACCGGCTTCGCCGAGCTCTTCGCGGCTTTCGAGAAACAAATGCGCCATTTCATCGATATCAAGGTGCGCGGGAACCAGGTGATTGAACGGCTGTATGCAAGCTATATACCCGCTCCATTCCTCTCGCTGCTGATCGACGATTGCATCGCGAAGGGAAAAGATTATCACGACGGTGGGGCGCGCTACAACAGCAGCTACATCCAGGGGGTCGGCCTGGGCTCGATCACGGATGAGCTCAGCGCGCTGAAATACCACGTCTTCGACCAGAAGACGTACCGGATGGAGCAGGTCCTGGCAGCCCTGGACAACGATTTCGCGGGAGAGGAGGCGATGCGCCTGAACTTTACTAACCGCACCCCGCGCTATGGTAACGATGATGACTATGCCGACAGTATCATGACGGCGGTTTTTGAAGCGTATTTCCGGGCGATCGAAGGGCGGAAAAACACCCGCGGTGGCGAATATCACATCAACCTGCTGCCGACCACCTGCCACGTCTACTTCGGCTCGGTGACGGGAGCAACCCCGGAAGGTCGCCGGGCAGAGAAACCGCTTTCGGAGGGAATCTCACCCGTCCAGGGGGCGGACCGGCGCGGACCAACGGCAGTACTGCGCTCGGTGGGGAAGATGGACCACCTGCGCACGGGTGGGACGCTGTTGAATATGAAGCTCGCGCCGGATCTGCTCAAGGACGAGGACGGCCTGACGAACCTGGTCCAACTCGTGCGGACCTATTTCAAGCTGGATGGCCACCACATCCAGTTCAACGTGGTCGATGCGGAGACGCTGCGCCGGGCGCAGCAGCACCCGGAGGAGCACCGCGACCTGATCGTGCGCGTCGCAGGGTATAGCGATTATTTCTGCAATTTGAGCGAATCGCTGCAGGAGGAGATCATCGCAAGGACGGAGCAGAAGGCATTTTAAGTAATGCCGGCCCACCCATCCTGGCCGGAGGAGACGTCCAGCCTACGGAGTGGCGCCCATCACTTCGTGCAGTATTTGCAAGGCGTTGAGGTTGCGGATGGGCCAGGCGCGCTTCATCGCTTCGGGGTCGTCGAAGAAGGGGGGCATATAGGTTAAGTGAGCTTTATCTTCCTGGAGTCCCTGTCCAGGCAGGTCCTGAACCGCAGCCCAGTAATTCCAGAGAGGCAGGTTGTATTCCACCGCCAGGCGGGCGATTGCGGCGTTGATGCGGTGATCCCCCTCGAGGTTGTCGGCTTTGGTTGCCAGGACGGGGAGGACCCCCTGCGCGATGGTATAGTCCAGGATCTGGCGCAGGTTCTTCTCGAAGGTGTCCACATGGGCAACATCGTTCGTGCCGAGCATGACGAAGACTACCGCGGGACGGTTGAGGCGGTACTCGCAGGCAAGGGAATTTTCGCCAGCCTGGCAGACTTTCGGGTCCGCCCAGAAGGGGGTGAGCAGGGAAGCGGTGTTGAACCCGGGCTTCGCGGCCAGGCTGAGGCGGCTGAAAGAACCGGCATAGTAATCGACCACACTTTGCAGGCCTGTGTACGGCCCAAGGGAATACTGCTTTGGGCCAGCATCGAAATCGTTTAGGAACCAGGTAGTGCGGCTTTCGCAGTCACCCACCTTCGAAAACGCGCGGGGATGGTTGCCTTTCGCCAGCCCATCGGCCAGGATCGCCCAGGCTCGCGGGCTGAGGGTCGGGATCACGGGCAGGGTTTTCCATTCATTTGGGGCGAGGGTGGGCCCTGGAGCAGCCGCTGGCAAGGGGGATGGGGCGGCTAGAGAAGGCGGCCGGACAGCTTCCGTCGGGGCAGGAGTGGGGATCAGGGGCGAGTCGAGCGCGGTGATCGCAACCGGCGAGAGGGTCACTTGAGGAGGTTGGGAAGGCGGCACACTGGGGGTAATGGCTGGTTGGGGAGACGCGCAACTGGATAATCCAGCCAGGATGCCCAATAGAGACAGGCAGCAATGAAGGGGTAGCTTACGGCATTTCATGAAAAAGGACTCCACATCACGGCAAGAAATTCCTCTGGACATTGTACAATCCGGAGGAATTTCTGCAAAATCCTCAATGAGACGATCTTACTTGGTCGGGACGAACTGGAAGTTATCGAAGGCTGCCTGGAGGGCGCGCCCGCCGATGACCAGGCCGACCGTCCCTTCCGTAAAGGGGATTTTGGTAACGCCGGTCACCCAGTTATCGCCGTTGGCGTAAACGTCGATGTCTGCCCCGCCATTCGTGGCGACGGCCCTGAGGTGGTTCACTGTGCTGTAGAGGACAATTGACTTACTGTAATTCTGATCGATGACGTACCACTTACCGTCACTGCGGTGCTCCCAGACGTAGTAATACCCATCGAAGGCGCTGTACTCGAAATCGAGATAATAGTCGTCGCTGTCCACCAGGCCGTTGCCGTTGTTATCGACGAAGCGGAGGACAATACCAAAGGTCCGCCCGCTGACCCCATTGATGTAAGTCGAGTCGACCGCCATTTCATAATCCGAGGCTTTGCCGCAGGTCAGGCAGGTCGAGAAGCAGCCAAAGGGGTTGTTCGAGCCGATATCAGCGCAGTCGCTGAACTTACCCAGGTAAAACGCGCCGTTGGCGACCTGGGCCTGCCCGCCGGTAAAGAGCTCGAAATTGCCTTTATCCTGGGAGAAATCATCGGATACCGCCTGGGCGCTGCCGGTGTTGGTGTTGGTGTTGCTGTTATTTTGGTTATTATTGGTGTTCCCGGTGTTCATCGATCCCACCACCGCGAGCTTATCGCCGTTGAGGGTGCCTTCGAGGATCTCGCCGGTGGAAAGGCGCAGAACTCTCACGCTGAGGGCGTCCTCAGTGCGGTGAGAGCGCAGGATTTCGCAGTAATCTTTCTTGGTGCCGTCTTTGCCGATCAGGCTGCCTTCCAGCTCGGTGAGGATGTCGCCGCCGCGGATGCCGACCTTATGAGCGGGGGAGCCGGTCGCGACCGAATAGACCCAGATTCCGCTCGAGCTGCCGTCCTGGCTGACAAAGGCCGTACCATTGATGCCAATCGAGGTTACATCCTTGCCGGCTTCGAGGTCCTTGAGGATCGGCTCAGCCTCCTGGCGAGCGATCGCGAAGAACTGGTTTACCGCCGCCTTGGAAGTGGCGTAATTGATGCCGACCACATAACCGTTGTCGTCGATCAGTGGGCCGCCAGAATTACCGGGGTTGATCGTCGCGTCGTGCTCGATCACCGAGTCGACTGCCGCCCAATCGGTTGGGACCGTCGTTTCGCGCTTGGAAACCACGCCGCGGTGCAGCGAATACTGCGGGTCGCCCAACGGATAGCCGGCTGACCAGACGTTCATCCCCACCTTGATCGGATCCTCATACCACTGGAGATACGGGAAGGGACCACCGGTGATCTGAACCACAGCCAGGTCAGAGCACTCCGAAACCCCCAAAACGCGGGCGTTGTGCGCTTTTGGATCCCCGCTGAAGAAGACCTGCAGGCTGTCGGCTCCCGTGACCACGTGGTTGTTGGTCACCGCGATGCCGGAGGGGTCGATCAGGAATCCCGATCCGGAGCCGATCAGATCGTAAATATCCCCTGCCGAAGTATCGCTGGGATAGACATAATCCCCCTTGGCTTCGATGCGCACGACCGCCTTTTCGACATCTTCCCGGCTCGAAACCGCCCCGGAACTGGAGGGGTTTTCAGGCGTTTTGGTCGGCTGGCTCGCCTCGGGCTGGGTTGTTTCCGGCTTGCTCGCCTGAGTGGGGGTGGTCGGTGCGGTCGTGGCCGTGGACGAGCCCAGGCTACAGGCCATCCCCACGCTCAAGATCAACGCGCCTAACAATAAGATGGGTTGATACAATCGCTTTTCCAAGGAAATCCCTCCTGAGTTGGACGTGATGGTATTCGGATTTAGATAAAAATGTTCCAAATTGGCGCACTAACAGTATAGCAAAGCGATCAAGTTAAATCAATTTAAGAACAAGTTAAATTATGATAAATTTAAACCAAAAATTCCCTGGCGAAAACCTGATTTCGATTATGAAAGATCTAGAGGCTTCTAGAACTCAATATCAGCGACGGAGTTATAGATGTAAGTTGGCTGGAAAGGAAAGTCAGCGATATTCTCGCGGAGGGTCACTCCACTGAGCACGAGGATCGTCTCCATGCCGGTCTGGATACCGGCGACCACGTCGGTGTCCATGCGATCCCCCACCATGACTGCATCCTCGGAATGGACTCCCAGGGCGTTGAGCGCGGCGCGCATCATCAGCGGATTGGGCTTGCCGATAAAGAACGGGCTGCGTCCGCTGGCGCGCTCGATCAGGGCTGCCATGGCGCCGCAGGCCGGCACCAGACCGAACTCGCTGGGGCCATTGGGATCCGGGTTGGTGGCGATGAAATGGGAGCCCGAGACCACCAGGCGAACCGCCCTGGTCACCTGCTCGATGCTGTAGTTGAGCGTCTCACCGAGGATCACGTAGTCTGGATTGACGTCAGTCTGAATAAAACCGGCGTCGTGAAGGGCGACGGTCAGGCCCGTTTCGCCAAAGATGAAAGCGGTGGCGCCTGGACGCTGGGTCTTAAGAAAGCTGGCCGTCGCCATGGCCGAGGTGAAGATCTCCTCCTTGCGGACGTCCAGGCCGGCAAGATGGAGGCGGTGAGCCAGGTCGGCGGGGGTGTAGATGGAGTTGTTGGTTAAAACAAGGAATTTCGTACCACGCGAGCGAAGCCTCTCGATGAAGGCATCGGCGCCTTGAATGAGGGTGGACCCGCTGACCAGAACGCCGTCCATATCGATCAAAAAGGATTTGGATTGGAGCATCGTTACCCCTACTTAGTGGGTGAAATTTACCCCTGGTCACCCGACGACCACCTGGTTGCGGCCGGCTGATTTGGCCGCGTGCAGCGCCTGGCCGGCGCGCTCGATCAGGCTGACGAGGTCTGTGGGGGCTGGGATGATGCACTGCGCCAGGCCGATGCTGACGGTGATTCCCAGGCTGCCCCATTCAGTGGACAACCGCGCCTCGGCCACACCAGCGCGGACACGCTCGGCGACCTGGGCCGCCGAGGGCAGGTCCGTTTCGGGGAGGAGGATGACGAACTCTTCACCGCCATAGCGCCCAACCAGGTCGATCTCGCGCAGGATTGCACGCAGCGTGGTGGCGAGCAGGCGCAGGATGTCATCCCCGGTGGAGTAGCTGTAGGCGTCGTTGAACTGCTTGAAGTGGTCGATATCCACAAAGAGAGCTGCCAGGGGACGGTTGAACCGTTCGGCGCGCTCGACCTCGCGCTGGCCCAGCTCGAATAGACCGCGGCGGTTGTACAGCCCGGTGAGCTCGTCAACGATGGCGAGGCGCTGCACCTCTGAAAAAAGCTGCGCGTTTTGAATCGCCGTGGCGGCCTGATTGGCGAAGGCAGATAAGCGCTCTGCATCCTTGGGCTGAAAAAAGCCCGGCGTAGCGCTGTTCAGGTTCAAAAAGCCGACCACGCGTCCCTTGATTAACAACGGAACGCCCGCGTAAGACTGGATCCAGTTTGAGGTTGCCAGGTCTACCCAGCCTGGATAATCGTGAATGTTGGGGAGGATGAGCGTCTGGCCCGTTTCGCGGACCTGGCGCAGGCTGGGAAAATTCAACCAGGGATAAGCGGTCTCGCCGGGTTTGACCCCATCGGAGCGGATCACCCGGGCAGTCTTTCCTTCGATGACCATCAGGTTGGCGGAATCGTGGGGGACAACCTGCTTGAGAATGGCCAGGATCCGGCGGAAGACCTCATCCTGTTCGAGGGTTCTGTTCAATGCCTCCGCCGTTTCGAGGAGCGATGCAGCCAGCAGACGTTGTTCGCGCTCGGCCTGCTCGATCTGCTTGCGGCGGATTGCCGTGGCCACCTGGGTGGAAACGTAGGTCAGAATTTCCTTTTCTTTCTGGTAGTAACGCACACCCTCCGTATAAGATTGGACCACGATCACCCCGATCACCTGCTGGTCGGAGGTTTTGAGGGGAACCCCCAGCCAATCGACCGAAGGAGTCCCGTACCGGTCGATCTCCCCGCGAGCTTCCATCTCGGCCGCTTCCTGGGGATCCACCAGGATCGGTTGGCCGGTGCGCAGCACGTAGCTGGTCATCCCACGGCCCAATGGGATCGATCCCGGATTTTGATCGAACTGGTCGACAAAATACGGGAATTTCAGCGTTTCGCTTTCCGGGTCGAACAGGGCTAGGAAGAAATTATCCGCCGGCATCAAGCCGCGAATGATCTCATGGACCTGTTTGTAGAGGTCATCCAGATCCTGGGCTTTGCTGGCCGTCTCGGAGATCTGGTAGAGGGCGGATTGGATGGCGTCGGCCTGCTTGCGCTCGGTAATATCGCGGGTGATCGTGCCGAGCATATGGCCGCGATCGGTAGGGATGGAGAACGCAATCCGCTCGAAGTTGATCTGCCGGCCCTGGACTCTTAACACACCTTCGGATTTCTGGTTGGCCGAAGTGGTTACACCGCCGTTGATCAGATCCTGGAAGGTTTGACGCATGCTTTCATACAGCGCAGGACTACGCCGGTCTGGTGGAACGAGCTGCCAGTGGACGTCCCAATACGCCTTTCCCAAGGCATCCGCGTGGGAAATGCCGGTCAGTCGTTCAGAAGCCTGGTTCCACTCAACAATCCTGCCCTGTTCATCGCAGAGGATGAGAGAGTCATAAGTCTGTTCGAAGAAGCTGCGAAATTTTTGCTCGCTCCAGCGCAACGCTTTTTCTGCTTTCCGCACCGCGGTCACGTCGTGCTGCATGGAGCAGGCCAGGGTCGCATGCGGGGTGATCACCTGAAAGACATCCGATTGGACGATGCGGCGCTCGCCATCGGTGCGCTGGATCGGATAATCTTGCATGGAAATGCGCCGGCCAGGCCGGAGATCGTCGAGAAACGCCAGCGTCTCCGCCTTCAGGCGGACGTACATCTCAGGAGTACGCAGCTCCACAGGGACCAGGCGAAAATTTACATCCCATGACATACATCCCAGAACCTCTTCTCGCTTCAGACCGGTCAGCTCCTCCTGAGCCCGGTTCCACTCCAGAATCGTACCATTCTGGTCGATCAGGTAAATCCCATCGACCAATTGGGCGATCACGCTGCGGAATTTATCCTCGCTCTCCCGCAGGGCATCTTCTCTTTGCTGGCGCTCGGTCACGTCGTGCAGGATTGTCCCGAGCATAAATCCCTGGTTGGTTGGAATAGTGAAGCTGTAGGATTGAATGATCACCACCCGACCATCCGCGGCATAGAGCTGGTTGGGTTTCGTTACTTCAGGCAGTATGATCTGGCCGGTCTCAAGGATCTTCTGGATGTTGACCTTTGACGTTTCCAGCCTTTCAGGGATGCGCTGCTCGGGAGCAAGGTGGTTATACTGAACGTCCCAAAGATATTTCCCGAAGACTGCCTCGCGGGGAACCCCGGTGATACGCTCTTGCATGGCATTCCAGGCAACAATTCTGCCTTTTTCATCAGAAAGGAACATCCCATCATTTGAGCCATCAAAAATGCTGCGGAACTTCTTCTCACTGGCAAGCAGGTCTAACTCGGCCTGTTTGCGCTCGGTCGCGTCGCGCAGGCTGCCGATCATAAAGGTCGCCTGACCGCGATCGTCTTTGAGTATGGTGTAGAGCTCATCCCACCAGCGGTAACGACCGTCTGTGTGTAAGAAACGGTATTCAATCTGATGAGGGCGGTCATTACCCGAAATAGCGGTCGTATACCCTGCCAGAACGCGCTCGCGGTCGTCCGGATGGATGCGATCCAGCAGGCGATCCATCGGCATGGAAATCACTTCCTCGGGGGAAAGGCCAGCCAAGCGCGAAATCGCCGGGCTGATATAGTCGTAACAGTCGTTGAGCAGGTTGCGCCGGTAAGCCGCCTCGAGCGAGTGGTCGAGGAGGGTGTGGAAGCGCCGCTCGCTCTCGTGTAGCTCATCCTGCATCTTTTTCCGCTCGCTGATATCGCGGACTACACCGAGGATCATCCTGTCACCGTTATCGGCCAACAGACGTACGTTCAGCTCGACCGGCAGGAGAGTGCCGTCTTTTTTGCGGTGAGCGGTTTCATACATAGTGCTTTTCCCATCCTCCAGGGTCTTGATCACCTGAGCATAGGAAAAGTTCGGCCGCCAGGAAATATCGCTTAAGGAGAAAGTGAGCATCTCCTCACGGGTATAACCTAACTGCTGGCAAAAAGCGTTGTTTACCTGGCGGATCCGGCTATCCAGGCCGGCTATGAACACCCCATCGGCGATGCTTTCGAAGAGCTGACGGAGGCGCTGCTCGCTGCCGCGAAGGTGGCTGAGCGCCTGGGAACGCTCGAGGGCCAGCGAAGCCTGGTAGACCAGGGTCTCAACCGCTTCGGGATCAGGAATATCCGCGGTGTTAAAGGTAAAAATATGGATCCCGCCAAAAAAAATCTGCCCGGAGAAGATCCCCAGTGAATACACTCTATTGATTTTCAGCGCCTTCTGAATCAGGGCAGCGGGCAGATCGGTGAGGACACCGATATTGAATTCCGCCAGACCGTCAGGATGGTAATGGAGGTTGTTTCCCTGGTATATTTCTCGAAAAGTCTGCTCGATGGGAAAATGCCGGTCCATTGGCTGAATGCCAAGCCGCTGCAAGACGCGGGTTATCCAGGCTACATCCAGGCCAGATGCGCGTTGAATGCAGAGAGAGCGCCTGTCGAGAGTGTAATGGACGACGACTACCAGGCTGTCGGGAATCCAATCATGGAGAGTATCGCCGAGAAAATCCAGGATTGCGGTTGAGGAGGACAAGTCCATCAGGCGGAGAGCCGCCTCTGCCAGATCCGCTGTCCTGACAGGAGCTTGGGAAGAAGATGGACCAGGCTTAGTTCTTTTCCTCTGCGTCGATCTAGGTCGCATGTTTTATCCTGGGATTCCGGTCAACCTTCGATCCGTTCCCATAAGAGTTGAAATGCTTTGTTGATGTACATCCAGCGCATCTACTTATTCTAAACGAATTTCTTGAAAAAAAAGTCTTGAAAACAAAAGAATCCGGTCCAAGGACAGGTATACTTTCTTCATCCTACCCAATCTGGAGAAGGAAGGCCGTTAAAAACGCGTAAAAATTTCTTTCAAAACCATCGGTAGCATTCCAGCGAGAAAACCTATGAATGAAGATAAAACCGCAGTTCTCGACGCATTCCTGAGTAAGCCGCTGCTGCTGGCACGGATCGCCACGACCGGGAAGAACGGACAGCCGCACGTGGTGCCGGTCTGGTACCTGTGGGAAGATGGGGCCCTGTGGATCAGCTCATTTGCCAGCACCCGCCACGTGCGCGAGCTGCGCGCCGACCCACGCTGCTCGATCTTGATCGACGAGGCCCCCACCGGTGAGATCAACTATGGGGTGATCTTTGAAGGGCGGGTCGAGCTGATCACCGAGCCGCGCGAGCTGGTTGAGGCGATGGCAGAGAAGATTTATACCCGCTACCTGGGGCCGGTGGGGGTCAAGAAGCCTGACCCTCAATCCTGGATCTACGACCCCGAGAACCTGATCATCAAACTGACCCCGGATTGGATGAAGGTGTGGGGGATATAGAATCAAATACGTGGTTTAATTAAAGAGATGGCAGGCGACAGAACAACGTACTTCAGGAGGTGCTGCCTATGCGAAACCTGGCTGAGCTAAAACTATTGCCCTATGGACGAGGGAGGGAATACAAAAAGCCCACTGAAAAAGAGGTCACCTGGTTGGGGTACCGGGTTGGCGGCAATCTACCCGAACCGTACCAGCAATTCCTGATGGAGACCAACGGAGGGGCGCCGGCTTTGAACCGCTTTCCGGGAGAGCCCGGGGTGGTATTGACGAATTTCCTCCACCTCTCGATGGAGCCAAAATCGATCCTCTGGGACACCGAGAACATCCTCTGGAACATCAAACAGATGGCGGGTAACCCCAGGCTCAAGCACATGCTGCCCATCGCCCTGGATGCCGACGGGAATATAGTTCTGATCAGTCTGCGCTTTGGCCAACGGGGCAAAGTTTTTTTCTACCGGCTGGATGATGCGAGCCTCACGCCGCTCGCGGAGGATTTTGAGAGATTTGTGGATGAGTTGGTAGAAGAGAAGTAATTTTCGATTTTCGTTCCCTCTCCTTTTTACAAAGGTTTTACACAAATTTAAAGGCGAAGTTACATTTTCCTGCTAAACTCAAATAAGTCCGCAGTTAAGACTGATCCACTACAACCTGACCGAATTTAAAGGATTTCGCCATGAAAAAAACAACGCTGATCCTCCTTTGCCTCGGCATAGCCGCTCTCGCCTCCGGATTGATGGCGCTCAACCCGCTGCCCGAGCCCGCGGCAGCCTCATCTCCAACGCGCACTCCACGGGCCGGGCAGCAAGCCGAGCAAGAGCTCACTTTTACGCTGCAGCGTGAGCAAAACTGGCTCGAACGCCAGAAGATCCACCTCACTCAGGCCGACCAGTTGGCCGCCAAAGCCCAGACCTTAATCGACCAGGCCCAGGCAAAAGGCTTGGATGTGACCGATCTGAAGAATGCCCTGGAGACCTTCAAGGCCCAGGTCGCCGCGGCGCTGGCTTCCCACGACCAGGCTGCCAGTATTTTGAGCGCGAAAAACGGCTTCGACGGAAACAACCAGGTCACCGATCGCCAGGCTGCTCACCAGACGGTGCTGGACGCACGCAACGCCCTGCGCCAGGCCCACCTGACCCTGCAGGGCGCTGTGCTGAATTTCCGCAGCGCCATCCAGAACTGGCGGATCGCCCACAAAACGAAATAAGCGAGGGTGGCCATGAGAAACAAACTGATGATTTGCATCTGCCTTGGTTTTCTGGCTGCCGTTGTTTTCAGTGGGTGCAGCCGCGACCGTAACCGTTCTCAGGGGGTTCAGAACGCTCCAGCAAACGAAAACTCGCCTGCTGCGGCAACCCTGGCACCCGCGTCGACCCAGGAACCAGCTCAGGTTTCCCAACCCACTGCGGAACCAACCGTTGCCCCTGCTCCTACCGAGGCTCAGGCCCAGCCGCCGACTGTCGAAGCGGCCGCCGGATCGGCTGAAATCGATCGGGAAGCAGACGAACTGATCAACTCCCTGAACAGGTTGACCCAGGACTTAAATTCAACGGATACGATGGGGGATGTAAAGTAGTTAAACCTCTCTCATCCCCCAACCCCTTCTCTCCCCTGAGCGGGGAGAGAAGGGGAGAAGAAACCTTTTTTCGTGGGTTTACCCCCGCTTCATGGGGAAAAAAGGCTTAGAAGATTCGCAGGACCATCTCCGCGGGGGCGGCAAGCAGATCTTCCAACTCGGGGTCAAGCTTGACCAACGTGAAGGAGAAGCCGGCCATTTCCAGGGAAGTGCAATACTCGCCAATATAATTGCGCTTGATCTTCATCCCGCGCTTCACCAGTTGTTCATGAGCATAGCCGTAGAGCAGGTACAGCTCGGAGATCGGAGTCCCGCCCATGCCGTTGATCATCACCGCCACCTCATCACCGGCCTTGTAAGGCAAATCTGTGACCACGGCTTCGAGCAGCTCGTCAACGATCGCGTTGGCTGGGGCCAGTTTGACCCGCTTGCGGCCTGGCTCGCCATGGATGCCGATACCCATTTCCATTTCATCCTCGGCCAGGATGAAGATGGGCGTACCCTTGGCAGGAGGCGTACAGCCGGTAAGCGCCATGCCCATCGTGCGGGTGACCGAGACCACCCGGTTGCCCAGCTTTTCGAGCTCCTCAAGGCTTGCGCCGCGTTCGGCTGCTGCGCCGGTGGCCTTGATGACAAAGAAGTTGCCCGCGACGCCTCGCCGGCCGACTGTCCATGTCGAATCCTTTACCGCAACATCATCGTTGATCACCACGGTGCGCACTTTGATGCCATCCGCCTCAGCCATCTCGCGCCCCATGTTGAAGGACATTGTGTCACCGGTATAGTTATTCAACAGGTGCAAAACGCCTTTTTCCGAGCAAACCAGCTTCGTCGTCTGGTAGACGAAATCCGCCGGTGGAGCGGCAAAGACGTTTCCCGGGCAGGCCGCATCGAGCATGCCCCGTCCAACCGCCATGACGTGGGCCGGCTCATGGCCCGATCCAGAACCCTGCATGATGGATACCTTGTTGTTATCGGGAATGTCCGAGCGCATGATCAGGTTGTACTCCGGTACATACCGGATCGTCTTTGGATTGGCCAGGGCAATTCCTTTGAGCATCTCTGGCACAAAATCCTTGGGATCATTGACGAATTTTTTCATTTCCTGCTCCTTTCGAATCTAGACAAGAGGTTCTAAACCCAGGAATCGGACACTGCTTCAAACAGGACAGCCATCGCAATGGCTCCTGCATCCAACGTTCCGATGCTGCGCTCGCCAGTGTAAGCGGCACGGCCTCGCTTTGCCAGCATTGAACGGGTTGCCTCGGCACTCTGGCGAGCTACGACAGCAGCTTCAGCTAAGGCAGTTTTTGTCTCCTTTCCTTCAGCAAATGCTTTTTCCAACGTATCGACGGCCGGGACCAGCGCATCGAGCAGAGTCTTATCCCCCACATCGGACTGACCCCGTACTTTGATCCCTTCGATGGCAGCCCGGAACATGGGGACGACATCCTCACGGGTGATTTCAGGTTTAGTCCCCAGGGCGGCCCCCGCGCGCATAAAGGACGTCCCCCAGATGGTGCCGGAGACGCCGCCGACCGCGCTGACGATGACCATACCAATTTTTTTAAAGAAATTACCCGGCAAACTGTGATCCAGCATATCCCACTGATCGCGAACTTTCTCGAAACCGCGCGCGATGGAATAACCGAAATCTCCATCTCCCACAACGCCATCCAACTCGCTGAAGTAGGCCTCGTTTTCGAGCACAGTCTTGATGATGACATCCACTACAAATTCCGCATTCTTTGTCGTCATGGGTTTCTTCCTTGAGCTTAACTTTCCAAACAGGTTTCCAGATCACGCAGGGTGATATATTCGCCCGGTCTGGCTTTGCTACGGTTGGCTACCACCTGCATTGGGCAGTCCGGTTCGCCCAGATCGCTGACGACCAGAACCGCATCATCCATATTTTCGTCCCAGGTGTAACTGCTCAACGTAACCACACAACGAACTCCCGTCGCAACCGCAGCAAGCAAACCATTGCGCGAATCTTCGACGATGAGGCAGTTCTCCACCGGGAGCCCCAGTTTTTCGAGAGTGAGCAGATAGATATCCGGCGCAGGTTTTTTTCTGGGGACGATATCCCCCGCAAGGACCAGGAAACTGGCCGCCAGTTCCTTACCGACGACAAATTCCAGGACCGCGCGAACCGATTCCTCCGCAGAGGTGGAAGCAACTGCCAGCGCCCAACCGGCATCTTTCGCCTCCTGGACCACCCGGCGCACCCCTGGCCGACCAGGCAAGCGACCTTCATTGGTCATCTGCTTATAGGTCTCGGTTTTGCGCTTGTGCCAATCGGCGATCATCTTTTTCTGCTCTTCCGGGTCAGTAGGCAGGCCTGCCTGGGTGACAAATTCAGGGGTGAGTAGACTGGCCATGCGCTCCTTCCCACCCGCGATCTTGAGCTTGACCCCATATTCTTCTTCTGACCACTGGACCGGCAGATTAAATTCGCGGAAGGTCTGGTTAAAGGCGGGCAGGTGTCCATAGCGCTCCGTATCCGCGAGAACGCCGTCGCAGTCGAAAATCAGGGCCTTATTCATGCTTTCCCCACCGAGCCGAAGATCTCGAGATACCCGATCACCATGTCACGAACGGCCTGCCCGACGTGTTTGAACAAGGACGGGGGATCCCATTTATTTTTGGCCTCTGCGTCTCTCAAAAAGGCCAGGTTCGATTGCATGTAGGTGATTTTCAACGCCGTGGAGATGTTGACTTTCGAGCAGCCGCGGGCGATCAAATCTTTGAACTGGTCATCTGTCAGACCGGTCCCGCCGTGAAGAGCAATGGGGATGGGTATTTGAGAGACGATGTCGGTCACCCGCTGCGCGTCGAGCTTGGGGGTGACTTTATAGACCCCGTGGGCGTTGCCGATGGCCGGGGCGAAGCAGTCGATCCCGGTGGTGCGGATAAAATCGAGTGAAGCTTCGAGGGTCTTGCGGTCGGATTCGGCGTCCGAGCCTACGCCGTCTTCCACTCCGCGGATACCCTCGATCTCACCTTCCACCCCGGCGCCATATTTTTTCGCCTCTGCAACCACTTCCACCGTCTGGCGGCAGTTCTCCTCCAGGGGCATGGCTGAGGCGTCGAAGAGCACGGAATTCCACCCCCTGGCGAGGCAGGCGCTAATCATCTCGCGTTCGGGGCAATGGTCCAGATGGATGCAAACCGGGACGGTGATCTTCCTGGTCATCTCGAGCCACATCGTGTAGAGCACATCGATGCCGATCTGCTTGACCGTTTTGACGGAAGTCTGCACGATGACCGGCGAGCGAGCCGCCTCAGCTGCCTGCAGAACAGCCTCCATGGTCAGATCGTTGACGATATTGAACGCGCCGACCCCATAGCGCCGGTCAAAGGCGTCTTTTTGGATTTCTTGAAAGGGAACGATTGGCATGTCAACTCCCTTCTGCCGGAATTTTCCAGCAGTCTTCGAAAACATGTTTCGACTGAGCTGCAAAACGAAAATCAGGCATTTTGTCGATTGGTAACCAGACGACAGTCACAGGATAGTTCCCTTATAATTCCCTCCTTTCTGGGAATGATTTCTGTTTTTTTGCTGTTTAGCGATCCAACACTACTGTCAGGGAATAGCGATCTCCGCGGTTATAACAGTAGGTAAATTCGACCGGGGTTCCGTCATCCAGGTAGACAGTGCGTTCCTTATACAGGATAGGCGCGCCTTCATCCATTTTAAGGATCCCGGAGATTTCCTCATCGGCCTCACGCGCCTCGAGGTGCTGGATGGCCCGCTTGACCCGGAAGCCGTAGGATTCGAATATTGCCCAGAGATGCTGGGCCTCGAGATCCTCCTGGAGGAGCTGAGGGAAGAGCCTGTATGGGACATAAGCGTCGTGGAGGGTGATCGGGACGTCATCCACCAAGCGTAAGGTCTTGACCCGGACGACCAGATCGCCTTCTTCCAGGGATAACGAGCGCGCCACCTTGAGCTTGGCGGGGAGAATATCGGCGATCAGTACGCAGATGTCGAGGTCAATGCCGTCATCGCGGGCACTTTCGATAAAAGATTCCAGGCGGGAGTGGTCGCGTTCGATATGTGGATGAGCGACAAAAGTCCCCACCCCATGCCGGCGGTAGAGGAGACCTTCATCGATCAAATCCGAGATCCCCTGGCGAACGGTCATGCGGCTGACTCCAAACCTCACTGCGAGCTCATCCTCGGAAGGTAGTTTCTGCCCGGGTTGAAGGATTTTTTTGGAAATATCCTCGTGCAGTGAATTACGGATCTGAACATAGAGCGGAACGCCATCGATTTTGGTTAATGTCGCCATACTCGAATTTGTGAGGAGATTCTGAATTATGACAGCGATGGGAATGCAATGCAAAGGACGTATATACAATATTTCCAGGACGTATAGACGTCTATATGTTACCCAGATTATCAGTGAAAGTCAAGCGGCAATCTCTTCTCGTAAAAAGATTGACGTTGGATACGATTTCTGTTATTATATGAATAGTTGCTCATATATTCAAAGGAGATCCATGAACCAGACCCTGACCCTCAACCGGCAGGTCCCTTCCTGTGACAAACCGTTTATCCACGAAGATCAGGTTCGCCAGGCCCAATCCCACCTGATCGATGCTGTCCAGGCGACCAATCTTTCCCGTACCTTTCAGGCTCTCTCCGATCCTACTCGAGTGCGCCTGATCTCGGCTCTTTTCCAGGCAGAGTTGTGCGTGTGCGACCTGGCCGCCGTGCTGGGGATCTCACAAAGCGCAGTTTCGCACCAGCTTCGCAGCCTGCGCGACCAGCGCCTGGTCCGCTCCACGCGGGTTGGGCGCGAGGTATTTTACACCCTCGATGACGAGCACATCCGCGAGCTGTACCAGCTCGGCCTCAAACACATCCAACACCAATAGGCCTGAATGGAAAAAACCGTAGAATTCGAAATTCACTCGCTCCTCCCGGGGGTGGAAGCCGAAGAGGACACCTGTTTCGAGCGGCTGGCGCAGGAGCTGAAGCAGCAAAAACGGATGCAATTGGCGCACATCGAGCGCGGCGATGGCATGGTCAAGCTCTGCCTGCATTACGAGCCGGAAACTATCAGCCTGGATGAAGTCCAACGGCTGGCCGAAAGAGCCGGGCTGGCGATCTCACACCGCTATCACCACGACCTCATCTCCATCGATGGGATGGACTGCTCAGACTGCGCGCTGGTGATCGAGCACTCGCTGCAGCGAATGGAGGGGGTGCTGGAGGTGCGCCTGAACTACGCGGGAAAACGGCTATGGATCGAATACGACCACCAGTTGATCTCGCGGCGGGCGATCGAGCAGCGGATCCGTTCATTGGGATACGAGGTGGCCCTGACCCCACACCGGCGCTGGCTGCGCGAGAGCCGCGAATTATTGTTCAGCCTGGCCGCCGGTGTCCTGCTGCTCCTGGGGTGGCTTGGCAGCCAGTTCCTGGGCCTGTCATATTTCGCCAGCACCGCGCTCTACCTGGGCGCTTACACCATCGGGGGATGGGACGTTGCCCGCCACGGACTGCTGGCCCTGCGCCAGAGGCACTTCGACACCGACCTGTTGATGATCCTCGCCGCGCTGGGCGCCGCGGCCCTGGGCCACTTCAGCGAAGGAGCGCTGTTGATTTTCCTGTTCAGCCTCGGCCACGCCCTGGAAGAGCGCGCCCTGGGCCGGGCGCGCTCCGCGATCGACGCCCTGGCCAGCCTGGTCCCCAAAACGGCCCTGGTTCGCCGTGACGGAAGCGAAGCAGAGGCGCCGGTCGAAGACCTGCGCCTGAAGGACATCGTGATCCTCCGTCCGGGGACGCGCATCCCGGTCGATGGACTGGTGCTCAGTGGGTGTTCGGGGGTGGACCAATCGCCAGTGACCGGGGAATCGATCCCGGTGGAGAAAGGGCCAGGCGAGAAGGTTTTCGCCGGCACGATCAACGGTGAAGGCGCCCTCGAGATCCAGGTGACGCGGCTGGCTCAGGACAGCACCCTGTCGCGGGTGATGAAAATGGTGGAAAAGGCCCAAACCCAGAAATCGCCCACCTACCAGGCCATGGAGCGCTTCGAGCGGGTCTACGTCCCCGCCGTGCTGATCGGCACTACACTGGTCATGGCCATCCTTCCGCTTTTTGGTATCCCCTTCCAGATATCCTTTCTGCGGGCGATGACGCTGCTGGTGGCGGCCTCACCCTGCGCTCTGGCCCTGGGCGCGCCGGCGGTGACGTTATCGGGGATCGCCCAGGCGGCGCGCAACGGGGTCCTGATCAAGGGGGGAGCTTATCTGGAGGCGCTGGGACAGCTCAAGGCCATGGCCTTCGATAAAACCGGGACGATCACCTACGGAAAGCCAGAAGTCACCCACCTGATCTCGTTATCCCCAGCAACATGGGACGAAGAAAAGATAATGGGTCTGGCGGCCGGGTTAGAAAGTCGCTCGGGACACCCGCTGGCCCAGGCTGTGGTGCGCGCCGCGGTGCAGCGCGGGATCGCGCCGATCGCCGTGGAACAGGTCGAATCGCTGACCGGCCTGGGGGTGCGCGCAAGGGCCGATGGGCACAACCTTGTGATCGGAAACCCCGCGTTGATCGAGCAGGCCGGCGTGGCAGTGAGGGCAGAAGCGGCGCAGCAGATCCAGGCGCTGGAAGATGCGGCGGTTACGGTCATCCTGGTCGGCGTGGATGGTGAGGTTGCCGGGCTGATCGGGCTGGCGGACATTCTCCGCCCAGAAGTAAAGCCGATGCTGTACCGGTTGAAACAGCTAGGGATCCAAAAGACCGTGCTGTTGAGCGGCGATCACCAGCGGGTCGCCGCGGTGATCGCCGCTCAGGCCGGTCTGGACGACGTGTTTGCCGGGTTGATGCCGGAGAATAAATCGGAAGCGGTCGAAACCCTTACCCGGCAGTACGGCGCGGTGGGGATGGTCGGGGATGGGATCAACGATGCGCCGGCCCTGGCCCAGGCGACGGTTGGGATCGCGATGGGCGGGGCGAGCACGGATGTGGCCCTGGAGACGGCCGATGTAGCTTTGATGGGCGACAACCTCGAGCGTCTGCCGTTCGCCATCGGCCTGGGGCGGGCGACGCGATGGATCATCGTGGAGAACCTAACGATCGCGCTGGGGGTGATTTTCGGGTTGATCCTGGCATCGCTGACCGGCTGGGTGGGGATTGGGCTGGCGGTGCTGCTCCACGAGGGTAGCACGATCGTGGTGGTGTTGAACGCGCTGCGGCTGCTGGGATACCGTGGGGAGTAACACAGGATAGATCAATTGAAGTTTGCGTTACCTTAAAGGCAATGTGATGGTGAACTTGCTGCCCTGCCCCACCTGGCTCTCCACGCCGATCGTCCCGCCATGGGCCTGGACGAGCTGGCGGGCGATGGCCAGGCCCAGGCCGGTATTCCCTTTGGATGAGTGATCCGCGCGCCAGAAGCGATCAAAGATGTTGGGCAGATCCTCAGACGGGATGCCGCTGCCGGTATCCGCAACCCGGATGCAAACGCCATCCTCTACCCGGCTGGCCGAGAGTTTGATCTGGCCTCCTGCGGGCGTGTGGCGCAGTGCGTTGGCGACCAGATTGCTGAGCACCTGATCCAATCGCCCTGGATCAGCACGGACCACCAGCGTCTCAGGGACGGGCTCGACCCGCAGATCCAGGCCGGCCGCCTCGGCCTGCCCGCTGAAACTGGTCACCACGTCCGAGAGCAGCTCGTCCACTTCCACTTCCTCTATCTTCAAAGAAAGCTGTCCCGCCTCCGCCAGGGAAAGGGTGCGCAGGTCTTCAACCAGGCGCGAGAGCTGGCGGGTCTCGTCGAGGAGCAGCTCGATCTGCTGTGGAGTAGGTTCGTAGACCCCATCCAGGATCCCCTCGAGATTGCCCTGGATGATGTGGATGGGCGTGCGCAGCTCGTGGGCCACGTCGGCGGTCAGGCTGCGGCGAAGCTGGTCAGTTCGCTCGAGCTCGGCGACCATGCGGTTGAAGGACTGGGCCAATCGAGCCACCTCCCCCGGAGCGTCCTCGGAGACGCGGACGCTGAAATTTCCCTCGGCGACTGTGTCGGCGGCGGCCATGATGCGCGCCATCGGGTTGGCAAAGCGGGTAAAGGAGCGGATGCCGAGGGTCAGCGCGGTGAGAGGCAGGCCAATGACCAGGCCCAGGCCGAGCAGCCAGATGAACCAGGGGATCTGCCCCGTACCGCCGAACAGGCGGCTGAGCCCAAAAGCCAGCCCGCCCATGCCCAGCAAAAAAACCAGGACCATCGACCCAAAAATCCACAGGAAGCGCAGGCCGAGCGAGCGCCTTTTCTGCCATTCCGGGGAAGCCTCCTTCTCGCTGCGCCAGCCCCACGGACCCGAGCGCCAGCGATGCGCCCTCCATGGGCGGCGCGGCCACGGCCCCCAATCCTCAGGGTCGGGATGGGAAGGACGGAAGCCGGGATCTTCCTTATTCGGATGATGTTGAAGCGGGTCCATTCTTTTCCTGATCACTGACAACTGATCGCCGATTACCCTTGTAGCTCTTCGTTGAATTTATACCCGATCCCATAAACCGTGATCACGTAGCGCGGCTCGGACGGATCTGGCTCCAGCTTACGACGCAGGTTTTTGATGTGGGCGTCGATGCTGCGGTCGTACCCCTCAAAGACGATGCCGTGCAGGCGGTCGAGCAATTGAGCGCGGGTGAAGATCTGCCCGGGGTGCTGGGCGAGCATGGTCAGCAGTTCGAACTCGTCGCGGGAAAGCTTGACCGGCGTACCGCCCCTGGTCAACCGGTGGCCTTCCACGTCGATCTCCAGGTCGGCGGCGCGCAGGACGCCCGAGGGCTGGAGCAAACTTCCCGAGCGGGCGCGGCGCAGGACCGTACGCACCCGGGCGACCAGCTCGCGGGGGGAAAAAGGCTTGGTGATGTAATCATCCGCGCCCAGCTCGAGTCCGATCAGGCGATCTGCCTCCTCGACCCGGGCGGTGAGCATGATGATAGGCACGTCCGATTGGCGGCGAATGGCGCGGCAGACATCCAGGCCATCCAACCCGGGCAGCATCAGATCCAGCACGATCAGGTCTGGTCGATCGCGGCGAGCGGCGGCCAGGGCAGCGCTGCCATCCCCCGCGCGGATCACGCGGAATCCAGCTTTCTCGAGATAATCGCGGGCCAGGGTCACGATCCGATCTTCATCATCGACAATCAAAATTAACTCATTCATTTCAGCCGCCCGGGCGCAGACGTTCCAGGAAGGTACCCCGCTTTTCGGTCGCATTTTTCCCATTGGACTGGCTGGTTTGCAGGGCAGCGCGCAAGGCAGCCAGCTCTTCTTCGGGATCGCGGAACTGCATGGAGTATAGGCGGGCATACAGACCGTTGAGCTGCATCAGCTCTTCGTGAGTGCCGATCTCGGTGATCCGCCCGCTCTCCAGCACCGCGATGCGGTGAGCCACCTTAATCGTGCTTAGTCGGTGGGCGATGATCACGGTGGTACGGTCCTGCATCAGGCGGTCCAACGCATCCTGAACGAGGACTTCCGACTCGTTATCTAATGAGCTGGTGGCTTCATCCAACAGGAGGATCGCAGGATCTTTAAGGATGGCGCGGGCGATGGCGATGCGCTGCCTCTGTCCTCCGCTCAGGTTCATCCCCCGCTCGCCGACCAGGGTTTCATACCCCTTGGGGAATTCTATGATGAAATCGTGGGCGTTGGCCGCCTGGGCGGCCGCGATCACCTCCTCTTCTGTGGCATCGAGGCGCCCATACAGAATATTGTCGTGGATTGTCCCACCGAAAAGCAGCGTCTCCTGGGGAACGATGCCAATCTGGCTGCGCAGGCTGGCCTGGGTCACAACGCGCAGGTCGCAGCCATTGACCGAGATCGAGCCGCCGGTGGGATCGTAAAAGCGGGGAATCAGGTTGAAGATGGTACTTTTCCCCGCACCGCTAGGCCCGACCAGGGCCAGGATCTCCCCTGGTTGGATCTCGAAGGTAATCCCCTGGATCACCGGGACGCCATTTTCATAGCCGAAAGACACGTTCTCAAAGGCAATCCGCCCGGTGACCGGTGGCAGGGCAACGGCATCCGGCGCGTCTATGACCGAGGGACGGGTATCGAGCATCTCAAAGACACGTTGGATCCCCCCCACTGCAGAGCGCAACTGGCCATACAGGCTGGCCAGCCCGCCCAGGCTGGCGGCAATGCTGATCCCATAGATCAGGAATCCGGTGAGCGTCGCCACGGACAGCCTCCCAGCGATGACCTCGCGCCCGCCGTACCAGATGATCGCGGCGATGGCGCTGAACCCGAGGAAGGCCATCACAGCCGCAAACAGGGCGTTGTATATGGCGATGCGCAACGAGGCACGGAAGGTCTGGTCCATGGCCTGGTTGTAGCGCTGGGTCTCGTAGGCCTCGCGGCCAAAGCTCTTCACAATGCGGACGCCCTGCAGCCCTTCCTCGGCGACCACGGTCGCGGAGGCAAGCTGATCCTGGACGCGGGTGCTGAATTTTTCGATGCGCCTGCCAAAGTAGAACGCTACGACGATTAAAACCGGCACCAGGGCAAGGATAAAGAGGGTCAGTCTTGCGTTGAGGGTCAGAACAATGACGATGGAGCCGATCAGGGTGATCACCTGTGTGAGAAAGGTGGTGATGTTGCTGGTCAGCATGGTGCGCACCTGGGTCACGTCGCTGGAAAGGCGCGAGACAATCTCACCCACCCGGCGCACAGCGAAGAAATCCAGAGATAGGGTCTGCAGGTGGGCAAAGAGCGTTGTGCGCAAATCGTAGACGATGCGCTCGCCAATATAATTAAGGAGGTAGGATTGGATGAATGAAAACGCAGATTGGAGGAGAAATATCGCCACCAGCAGCCCGGCCAGGCCATTCAGCGAGGCATAATCCTTGAGGCGGGTGACTGAATCGAGGAGGCGGACGACGATCAGGGGAAAGACCAGCCCAAATCCGCTGTACACCAGGACGGCGAGGATCGCCAGAGCCATTCGCCAGCGGTAGGGCGCCAGGTAACTGAAAAGGCGCTGCCAGTTGATCGCCTTGAATGAAAAACGAGCCTGCTTATCAGATTTCACAATTGAAGAACGATCTTCCATACCGAGTTATATCCCCATAAAATTCCCGGAAGACCGGGATGGTCGATTTAAAATCTATTCCTGATAAGTGTAATCCAAAAGTGGATGGAGGAAAGACAGAGATTGGACTCGTTCTGTGAAGATTTTGGTGGGTAAAGACCAGTTGTCTTTCCTCCCCCAAAATCGTTAGGATTTTTGGGGGAGGATTGAGGCGGGGGTTGCTCTGCGGACTATCTGGCCTCTACAATCAGCTTTCCTGCGAGGATTCGGACGGGTTCGGGGGAGTCTGCTCGGCCTGCTGGTGAACGCGGTTATGCCACTCCTTGAAGAAGGGTGGGACATCGCCAGACCAGGGTCCGCGCCATTCCTTCTCACCCTTCTCCTCACCCTTCTCACCCTTGTCACTCACTTCGCCGGGCTCAGATCCCCAGAAGCCGTGACCGCGCCCGCCCATGCCCCACCCCCAGGGTCCACGACGGGCAAAGCCACGGAAGAATACGCCGCGGATGACAGCTCCGATCACAACGAGGAAGAGCAGGAAGAGACCAAGGCCCAGCAGCCAACCAAAGGGATTGAACCCGCCGTATCCCCAGGACCCAAAGCGTGGGCCGTAGGAATAGGGGGAATAGTATGGGGCAGGCGCCGGGGCAGGCGACACCTCGCCGCGGGGAGCAGTGTAATAGCCCAACTGGTATCCCTGATCCATCCCGGCGTGATACACCAACGAGGCGGCGGCAATCACGACGCCGATCAAAACCAGGACCAAAAACAATCTACCGAAACGAAACATAGTTTTCCTCCAGAAAATATGGGGAGCGATTTCGATCACTCCGAAGTATGCTTAGTATGCAAGATCGCTGTGAATAAATTATGAATTGATTTGGACAGGCTTATGAAATTGGATAAAATGAGATATTCACTCACTTCCACCAACGATATGACAGTACATTGAATGATCGCCTTCTTTTTTGCGAAAGGAGAAAATCAAATGGACAACCCATCCGAACCTGAACGACCCCAAGAACCGATCGAGCAGAGTCCCGGCGCCGAGCCGCAGCCGCAGTACAGTGATTGGCGCGAGATGCGCCAGGCGGAGCGCGACCAGCGGCGCGAAGAACGGCGCGCTGCGCGCGGCGGCCGTTCTTCCAGTTGGTTCTGGGGCGCGATCCTGATTCTGGTCGGTCTGGCCCTGCTGGTGCAGAACTTGACTGGTTCCTTTTTTGTTAACTGGTGGGCGCTGTTTATCCTCATCCCGGCCATAGGAGCCTTCGCCGCGGCCTGGGGAAACTACCAGACTAACGGCCGGTTGACCCGCAACGGGCGCAGCTCTCTGATCGGCGGCGCGGCGCTGACCATCCTTGCCGTTATTTTCCTCTTTAATCTGAGCTTCAGCTATCTGTGGCCGGTTCTGTTGATACTGGGTGGGTTGAGCGTCCTGCTCTCGGAGCTGCTGCCCGACTGATCCAGGAAGACATCGAAACAGTCCGATCCAAACTGGGCGCAACGTCCCTGCACCTTCTGTAAAGCAAGTGCAAGCTTCGGGGGCCGTGCGTGCAGTTTTTTGCATGCTATAATCCCAACGGATTAACCGTTTTTACCGGTCATGCATACCATTACAGCGAGGGCCGAAGCAAAGCATGGCAAACATTGTATACCTCATCATGCTGGCCACCAGTATCGCCATTTCTGTCGTGGTGCTTATTCGCTTTTGGAGGCTACGCCGGCAGCCAGGATCCATGGGCCTATTTATTAGTGTCAGCCTGGCAACTTTTTGGTCGTTTTTCTATTTTCTGGAATTTCTCTTCCCTGAGATATCCTTAAAGATACTCGCCGCGAAGTTTGAGTACATCGGCATTTCACTCTTGCCGTTGGGGATTTTCATCTTCAGTCTGCAGTATGCCGGCCTTGGAAAATTCCTCACTCGCCGCAACATCACCCTGCTTTCAATCTTTCCGTTTATCACCATCCTGCTGGCATTTACCAACGAGTTCCATCATTTCTTATGGACAAAAGTTGACCCCATTGGCGGAGCCGCCAATGCCCCACTAGCCGTTACCCATGGCTGGTATTTTCCCATCCACACAGGTTATTCGTACATTCTTCTCCTCCTGGCTGCGATTATGATATTCCAACTGGTTGGAAATTCGCACGGGATTTATCGCGCCCAGGCGATTGTGATCCTGCTGGGGATGATGGTTCCCTGGATGGTTAATTTCCTTTACCTGGCCAACCTCTATCCTTATTCCTATTATGATCTCACGCCAATCGCCTTTACGGTGACCAACATTTGTTTCGCCATCGGACTGGTCCGCTTCAACCTCCTGGAGCTCATCCCGATGGCCAACGAGACAATCATCAATGCGATGGAGGATAGCGTCATCGTGATCGACGCGGAAGAGCGGGTCATCGAGATCAACCAATCGGCGAAGCGCGTTTTTCACTTGAAAGGCGAAGTCATCGGCAAATCGATCCTCACCATCCTCCCCCAGTATGCCGGGTGGCCGGAAGGGACCCCGAGCAATCAAAATATCGAAAAAGAGATTACGATCGGCGAAGGAGAGGACACCACCTGGCTTACCATGCGCATTACTCTTATGGTCGACAGGCTCAAGCGGGCTCCCTGCAAGGTGATCCTGTTCAACGATATCACCCGCCAAAAAAAGTCCCTCCACCAGATTCTGCTCCAGGCAGCGGCGATGGATGCGGCCAGCAACGGGATCGTCATCACCAGTCCGGACGGGACGATCGAATGGGTCAACGAGGCGTTTTCGAGCCTCACCGGCTATTCGAAAGAGGAAGCGATTGGGCGCAACCCGCGGATTTTGAAGTCGGGGAAAATGCGTGCCGAGATATACCAAAACCTGTGGAAAACCATCCTGAGTGGGCAAACCTGGCGAGGTGAGGTAATCAACCGAAAGAAAGACGGCGCGGTGTATTTCGAAGAGATGAGCATTACCCCACAGATAGAAAAAGATGGCACTATCTCCCATTTTATCGCCATCAAGCAGGATGTGAGCCAGCGCAAGCATGCGGAGGAGGCCTTGAAGACGGCTCACCGCCAGGCCCTTGAAGCCAATGAAATGAAAACCAAGCTGCTGGCCAACGTCAGCCACGATCTGCGCACCCCACTCGGAGCGATCATCGGGTACGTTGAGATGCTCCAATCCGGTTATTATGGCGACCTGCCCGACCATCAAAAAGACGTGCTGAGCGAGATCCTCTACAGCGCCAACGAGTTGCTGGTCTTTGTCAACAACCTGGTCGGCCAGGCGCAGATCGAAACCGGCCGTGTGATCCTGCGCAACCAGAAATTTGACCCTTGCGAAATGATGGAGGTCATCGAGGGAACGGGGAAACTGTTCGCTCAAAAGAAAGGGATCGATTTCACGACCTGGGTCGACCCGGAGCTGACCCCAACCATGATTGGCGATCCGTACTGGCTGCAGCAAATCGTGCAGAACCTGGTCAACAATGCCTTAAAGTTCACCGACCAGGGAAAGATCGAAGTACGTCTTTCCCGCCCGGACGCGAATCACTGGTGCCTGCAGGTGGCAGACACCGGGGAAGGGATCCCGGAGGGAGCCCGCAGCCTGATTTTCGAGCCGTTCCGGCAGACCAACGGCTCGGTCACGGGCCGGCTGGGGGGCTCGGGGCTGGGATTGAACATCGTCCGCGAGGTGACCAAACTGATGAGTGGGTCGATCGACTTGCAGAGCGAGCTTGGCAAAGGCAGCACGTTCACGATCCTCTTCCCCTGGATTTCTGAGTTGGCCAATTAGAAAGAGAGCTGAGCATGGAATCCCGAGCGCTGGCTTTGATTATTGAGGATGACGAACGCCTGGCGGATATATTCAGCAAAGCCCTGGAGACCGCAGGCTATCAGACCCGGATTCTCAACGACGGCCGCCAGGCCATGGAAATCCTGAATTCCACTATCCCGACGGTAGTAGCTCTGGACCTGCACCTGCCATTCGTATCCGGAAAAGAAATTCTCAGAGCGATCCGCTCGGATAGCAGGTTCGCAAACACCCGGGTGATCCTGACCACCGCAGATGCGGAAATGGCTTCTTTCGTAGAGGATCAATGTGATCTGGTATTAATCAAGCCGATCAGCTTTATCCAGCTCCAAACCCTGGCCCAGAGATTAGGGAGCGAAAACCTTAGACGGACAAAAAGACGGCCTGCCCTCTGAGCAGGCCGCCTTAAATTCATTTTGAAGCTTGCTTCAGCGATTTATAAGAGGTAAGTAGATCACTGAACCGCCGGAGATCGGGATGCCAGGAAGGACTACGATCGATATCGTCTCGCTGTCCGAAAGACCGGCCGCATCCGTGACCCGCACCGTGACGTGGTACACGCCTGCGGAGACCATACTGGTGGGGTTCCAGAGAAAGACCCCGGTATCCGGATCGATCAGGGCGCCGGCAGGTGCGCCGGAATCCAGGCTGAAGGTCAGCCTGTTCGCAGGCAGGTCGCCGTCGGTGGCCAAAGCGGTAAAGGTGAAGGGCCATTTCTCAACAGTTTTGACGCCGATTACGCCCAACACGGGGGCAGAATTTACTTCGCCGACCTGGATCTTAAAGGTCGCGGAATCCTGCTGAGCCGGGCTTCCGCTGTCGGTTACGATAACGGTCACATCAAACTCACCCGGTCCCTGGGCTTCGCCGGGAGTCCAGGTAAATTCCCCGGTCTTGAGATCGACCGCAGCCCCATCCGGAGCGCCTGGGCCAAGGGAAAAAGTCAGTGCGTCGCCCACATCCGGGTCGCTGGCATTTACGGCAAAGGAAAGGAGCGTAAGCTCATCCACCTGCCTCGAGCCGATTGAGGCTATTGTCGGAGCATGGTTGACGTGGTTCACTGTGATTGCGACCGTGGCGTTGCCGCTGTCCACCTCACCATCATTGGCTTTGAAGGTAAAGCTGTCCTGTCCGTACCAATCCGGTGCAGGAGTATAGGTGAAGCTGCCAATATCGGGGTCCATCACCAGATCGCCATGGAGCGGGCTGACCACCATGGCGAAGGACAGCGTATCCCCGTCCACGTCGCTGGCGTTTAACATACTGCTGGTACTGGTATTTTCAGCAGTCGAGATCGCCATATCCTGGGCAACCGGAGCGTCGTTCACCGGTGCTATCGCAATCGATATGGCGGCTGTGTTGCTGTCCGCGGCGCCATCATTGGCCCGGAAGGTAAAACTATCGGTTCCATTGTAGTCCACAGCGGGGGTATAGGAAAAACTGCCATTCGGGCTCACCGTCAGGCTGCCGTGGGCAGGGCCGGTAACCGCGGAAAATGTTAAGGAATCCCCTTCCACGTCCACCGCGACCAGCGAGTCGGTGAGAATGGCATCTTCGTTCACGCTCAGGCTCTGATCGTCAGCCACCGGAGGATCATTGACCGGCTGAACTGTGAGGGTGACGGTAGCCAGATTGCTATCCAAGAGCCCATCGTTTGCAATGCAGGTGAAGCTGTCGACGCCATTCCAGTTCTGGTCGGGAGTATACGTAAACGACCCGGTCGATGCTTCCAGCGAAATCTGGCCGTGAGCCGGACTGCTGGCAAGAGAGTAATGCAGCGAATCTTGGTCCGGATCGGATGCGACCAGCGAATTCGTCAAGCTGTTATCTTCATCCAGCGTGAAGCTTAAATCCTGCGCCACAGGAGGGTCATTGACCAGGCTGATGGAAAGGATGACCGTGGCGATGTTGCTGTCGGCTTTACCGTCGCTGGCGCGATAGGTGAACTGATCCGCGCCATTCCAATTCGAATTGGGAGTATAGGTAAAGCCGCCGTCTGGCATTAGATTTAATACACCCTGGCTGGGACCAGCCACCAAACTGGCAGAGAGAAGCGCGGTATCACCGGTGTCCACATCGCTGTCATTTTTAAGAACGCCTGAAGCGGCGCTCACCACCAAAGGGGTATCCTCGGTGGTCAAATACACGTCATTCACCGCGACCGGGGGATCATTAACTGACACCACGACGATGGAGACTGTCGCGGTCTTGCTCGAGACTTTCCCATCTCGCGAACGGTAGGTAAAGGAATCAGTCCCATTCCAGTTCAGGGTGGGTGTGTAGGTCAAAGAACCGTTCGAATTAAAGACCAGCACGCCGTGCACCGGGCGCGTCACCAGCACGGCGGTGAGCGTATCCTCAGGATCCGGGTCGGTGTCATTCTTAAGGACCCCAGACTCGACCGGCACGACCAGAGCCACATCCTCGTTGGTCGTGTAGCTGTCATTCACTGCGACGGGGGAATAATTGACCGCCGTCACCGTGAAGGTCACCGTGGCGGTATTGCTATCCAGTTGGCCATCATTCGCCTTAAACCGGAAGCTGTCGGTCCCATGCCAGTAGGGATTGGGAGTATAGGTGAAGCTGCCGTTCGCCGGATTGGTCACCTTCAACTGACCATTGGATGGCCCGCTGACCACAGAATAAGTCAACGGGTTGTGGTCCTGATCAGTGGCTTGCATCTTCTTGCTAAGAGTCGCGTTTTCCCGGAGGGAATAAGCATGGTTTAAGGCAACCGGAGCGTGGTTGGCAGCCTGAACCATGCTGGGGCTGGTAAAAGTCTGAAATGCACACAGAAAAAGGATTGCAATGCTGAGAACAACACGACGGACGAAACGGTTTTTCATGGATGGCTCCTGCAATGAAACGGGTTGGATTGCGCGTTGAAACCGTTGGTTGGAAACGAGCAAAGGGTACAACACCTCGCGTAATGCTTCTTACATAAGAAACATTATAGAACTGCGAATCCGGTTGGATCAACCCACTCTAATGCAACTTTCGTGCTAATTTTCTTATAATTGGAGAATTGCCAGGGAATTTCAGGACTTGCTGCGGCCAACAACGATGGCGGCAGCACCGATCTGGCGGCAGAATGTGAGGCAAAATGACCCGGCGGAAAATCTAGGCTGGGACGGGCTGGTAGACGCGCAGATCGGTGATCGAGAGGAACTGGTCGGAGCGATCCCAGTCGCGGTCGATCGCATCGATGGCGGCCTGGAAGTGGACCTGATCCGAGCAGATCTGGCGCATGGCCCGGCGGGTGAGCTGGTCCGCATCGCGATTATAGCGGCGGGGAGTCCAGATCCAGTGCAGGTTGGTGAACTCGCGCGCCAGACGGTGGGCCTGGCGGTAGAGCCGGCGGGTGCGTGGGGAATTCACGCCAGAGAGGCCAATCATCTGGTCGATGACTGATTTCGCGTCTCCATAGACTTCGATCCGTTCGTCCGAGCGCACACCCAGATCGCGCAGTGCTTCCAACCCTTCGATCAGGCCAAGATATTCAGCCGCATTCGAGGTCGCTTCCTTGCCGTGACCGAAGACACCATGCCCGCGGGCGATCACCCTGCCATTGCGCAGGATCAGCCAGCCATAGCACATAAAACCGGCCTGGAATGTGCGGTGATATTCGCCTGGTACTTCGCGCAGGAGACCATCAAATCGCAATGTATACATGCTGGAGTCCTTGTCCCTTGCCCGGTTAATAGCACGGGTCGGCGGTTTCACTTCCCTCCGCCGACCCATTGAACGGGATTACCCCCATCGAGAAAGCCGAGAATAAAACATTATTCCATTTCGCGCCCCTCCAGTTCCGGTGCCCCGGCTGGAGACTGGCTGGATGACCTGGTTTGGATCGCTTCAAACTGCCTCCATAGGAATAGAACGATAATATCTTTTTATGTATTTTGGCAAAAATTTTGTGAAATGTCAATTAATTTCGGTTAAAGATTTGTACAGACAGGTTAACATCAGAGAGGATTTTGTTAATCTCAACGCTGTCCTGCAAGGTCCTCGATGTGGCAAGGGCCGTGGCAGACACACAGGTCTGCCACGACGAAACCCAACCATTTTGTAGGGGGCGACACACAGGTCGACCCCTGCAACCGCCCTACTTCCCCTTCACCTCCGTCCAGATCTGGTCCCAGAGGGTCGTTGCGTCGCCAACATCTTTGATGGTTTTGGCGTTCTTGATGTCCGCCTCCGAAGGGTTCGTCGCCGGAAAATCCATGTATGCCTTATAGGCATCGGGATCCTGCTGCTGCAATAAACCCAGGGCAGCCTTGTTGGGGTTGGAATAGGGGAACTCCCTGGTGATCAGGATACTCTCTTCCGGCGTGAGGACGAAATTCAGGAATGCCTGCGCCGCGTCGAGGTGCGGAGCACCCTTGGGAACCGCCAGATTATCGTACCAGATCACGCAGCCTTCTTTGGGACAGGAATACTGGATAGCAGGGTTCTGCTGGTGGGCCAGGGCTGCCTCGCCATTCCAGGTCAGACCGAGCCAGACCTCGCCAGAAAGCAGCGCCGTTTTCGGGCTGTCGCTGTCGAACAGCTTGACGTTGGGCATCAACTCAGTCAATTTCGCCTTGGCTTCATTCAATTGTTTGGGGTCGGTGGAATTGGTATCGTAGCCCAGCACACGCAAAACCAAACCGAGCACCTCGCGCTCGTCGTCCAGCATCACCACCCGCTGCTTGTAAGCCGGGTCCCACAGCGCCTGCCAGCTATCGATCTTTTTGGTGACCTTTGCGGTATTCACCGCCAGGCCGGTCGTGCCCCACTGGTAAGGAACCGTGTATAGATTCCCCGGGTCGAAGTCCAGGCTGCGGAAGCGCTCGTCTACGTTGGACAGGTTGGGGATCTGGCTCAAATCGAGCGGTTCGAGCAGACCCTGCTTCACCATGATCGCCACGGTGTAATCGCTGGGGATGATCACGTCATAGCCTGAGGCTCCCGCCTGGAGTTTTGCCATCAACTCTTCATTAGACGAGTAAGTATCGTAGTTGACCTTGAGGTTGTAGGCCTTAGAAAAATCGTCCAGGAGCTGCTGGGGAATGTATTCGGACCAGCCATAGAGATTTAGCTCTTTCGAGGTGACCGGCTTGAGCTCCGCCGCGGGAGCGGAGGTTGCCGGGACGGTGGATGCGGTTGGGACGGCTGCTGGCGGTTGGGATGGGGCAGCACCCGCCGGGGGAGTCTCGCCGGTCAAGGGCATACTCCCAACCGTTGGGGTTGGCGCAGCGGACCCGGACGATCCGGAGTTGATGCAGGCCGAGGCCGCCAGCGCCACAATCATCAGTACACTAAACAGAGAAACAGATTGCTTCACCTTCACTTTTCTCCTCCTTATAAAAACCACGCAGCCTCCAGGTGCGTGGAAAACCAGATCAGGCGAACGTGCGGCGGCGTTGAAGAAGCTGCCCGATCCCCAAAATGATGAACACGGTGAGCACCCACAGCGTCGAAAGGGCATTCACCTCAGGGGTCACCGCAAAACGGACCATCGAGAAAATACGCAGCGGGAGGGTCGTGGACCCGGGCCCGGCGGTAAAGTAGGTGATGACGTAATCGTCGATCGATAGAGTAAAAGCCAGCAGCGCGCCGGAGAGCACGCCGGGCATAATCGTAGGCAGGGTTACCCGCCAGAAAGTGACGATCTCGCTCGCCCCCAAGTCCATCGCGGCTTCTTCGATCGAGCGATCAAATCCGTGCAGTCGGGCGCGGACGACGAGGGCGACGAAGGGAATGTTAAAGGCAATGTGGGCCAGGGTGATGGTGGTCAGCCCCAGCTTCAACCCAATCAGGGCAAAAAAAGCCAGCAGGGCGATGCCCATGACCACCTCAGGGATGATCACCGGGATATACAGGGCTGATTCGGCGAAGAGGTAGCCGGGGAACCGGTAGCGCTGCAGGGCAAGGGCGGCCAGGGTGCCAACCACAGTGGCGACCAGGGTCGAGATTGCGGCGATGATCAGGGTATTGCGCGTCGCCAGGAGCACCTGCGAATCGTTGAACAGGGTCCCGTACCATTTGAAGGTAAACCCTTCCCAGGTGACGTTCAGCTTCTGGCTGTTGAAAGATAAGATAATCAGGATCAGGATCGGGATGTAAATATAGGCGTAGGCGAGGAAGGCATAGATGCGTAACCAGAGGGCAGGCTTTCGCTCGCTCATACCAGGAATTCCTCTCCAAAGCCGGCTTTGCGGGTGTAGATCAGGGTGATCAGCAGCGTGCCCAGGAGGAGCACCATCGAAGCCGCCGCGCCGAAGGGCCAGTTGCGGGCAGTGAGGAACTGGTTGCGGATCAGGTTTCCGACCAGCAAGGTCTTGGCCCCACCCATCAGGTCGGGAATGACGAACATGCCCATCGCCGGGATAAAGGTCAGGATGGAACCGGCGACGATCCCGGGCAGGGAGAGGAGTAGGGTCACCCGGAGGAAAGCGCGCCAGGGCCGGGCCCCCAGGTCGGCCGCGGCTTCGAGCTGGGCAGGGTCGATCTTTTCCAGTGAGGTGAACAGCGGAAGGACCATAAAGGGCAGGAACTCGTAGATCATCCCAATCAGAACCGCGGTGGGGGTATACAGGATATCTAGCGGAGCCTGGATGAGATTCAGCCCCAGCAACAGGTTATTCAGCAGGCCCTCGCCGCGCAGGATCATGATCCAGGCGTAGATGCGGATGATAAAGTTGGTCCAGAAAGGGATCAGGATCAGGAAGAGCAGGAAGGCGCGCTGGCGTTCGGGGGCGCGAGCGATGAAATAGGCCAGGGGGTAGCCGATCAGAAGGGTCGCCGCGGTTGTCCCCGCCGCGGTCGCCAGCGAATAGCCCAGGATACGCATGTAAATGGGATCGATCAGGCGAATGTAATTATCAAGGTTAAATTTGTAAACCACATCCCCGTAGGGGCCGCGGGTCGCAAAACTGAGCACCACTATCAGCAAGAGAGGCAGGATGAGGAAGACCGTCAGGTAGAGCAGGGTGGGAAGGACCAGGGTCAATCCCTGGAGGGCTGGATTTTCGCGAATCCGCTGCGGAAGCGATTGGGAAACCTGGGTGGTGGTCGCCATGGGATCTCCTCAGCTTTCCGGCAGGACCAGGGTATTTTCAGGGAACAGGCTGATCCACATCTCCTGGGTGGGGGTGTAATGGGCGTGGGTCACGAGGGTGGCGATGCGGTTTTGCTCCCAAACGCGCAAACGGGTGTCCGCGCCCAGGTCGACGACCACCCGGGTGTCCGCGCCGACATAGGCCGATTGGATTACGGTGGCGTGGAAGCAGTTGATATTGTCCACGCAGCGGTCGGTGAGGTGCATCTTTTCCGGGCGGATGGAGACGCAGGCGCGGCTCCCTGGTGTGAGGTCGCCAATACAGGTACCCACCAGAGGGAATCCCAGCCGGTCGAGGGTGACGGTGGCCTGGTCGCCTTTGACGGTCTCCACCACGCCGGTCAGGAAGTTAGACTCGCCGATAAAGTCGGCGACGAAACGGCTGGTCGGCCGCTCGTAGATCTCCACCGGGCTGCCAATCTGCAGCACTTTGCCTTTGCTCATCACCGCGATGCGGTCGCTCATGGTCAGGGCCTCTTCCTGATCGTGAGTCACGTAGATAAAGGTGATCCCCACCAGGGATTGGAGCTCCTTGAGCTCCATTTGCATCTCCTTGCGCAGCTTGAGATCCAGCGCGCCGAGGGGCTCGTCGAGGAGGAGGACCGCCGGACGGCGGACCAGGGCGCGGGCCAGGGCGACGCGCTGTTGCTGCCCGCCGGAAAGCTGGCGCGGGCGGCGCTCTCCCATCCGCGCGAGGCGGACCATTTCGAGAGCCTCGCCTACCCGGCGGGTGATCTCAGGCCGGGGGACGTGGTCCATCTCCAGGCCGAAGGCCACGTTCTGCGCCACGGTCATGTGCTGGAAAAGCGCATAGCTCTGAAAGACTGTGTTGACCGGGCGCTGGAAAGGCGGCTTGTGCCCCATCGGTTCGCCTTTAATCATCACTTCTCCGCTGGTCGGCCACTCGAACCCGCCGATCATGCGCAGCGTGGTCGTTTTTCCGCAGCCTGAGGGGCCCAACAGGGAAAAGAACTCGCCATTTTCGATGCGCAGATCCACATCGTCGACCGCGGCAACCTCACCCCCCTCAGGAGCCGGGAACTTTTTGACCACATCACATAGCTCAACCGCGCATTCAGACATGCCAGTCGCCTCCGCTCGCTAAAATCATCCCTTCCTCACCCTCCTCATTCAGCCGGGGGTCTCCATTGGTAGGTATCTTTCAGGATCCGTGGGATCAAAATCGTGCGGGTTTTCCGAATCCCCAGGACCTGATGCAGCTTCTCGGTGATGAACACCTGCATCTCATCGATCGAGCGAAATACGGCCTGGATACTGAGATCCTCATCTCCGGTGGAAAGGGCAAGGTAAGTGATCTCCGGCATGGGCAGGAGCTGCGCCACTGCTTGCTCCATGCAGCCCGGCTCGAGCTCACAGAAGAAATCGACAGCGAGGGTATATCCCACAGCGAAGGGGTCAACCACCAGGGCTGCCCTGATCTGGCGCGTGTCGAACAATCGGCGCAGGCGGTAATGGACGGTTCGCTCAGGAATCCCGGTCTGGCGGGCGATCTCCGCGTTTGAAACGCGGGCGTCCGCGCTGAGCGCCTTGAGAATAGCCTGGTCGATCTCATCCAGCCGGGGCAATGGGGACCTCCTTCACTACCTGGGAGCGTTCGTGGGACAGCTCCTGCAACGTATCCTCCAGGCGGTCGAGGACCTGCTCGAGTTGAGCGTACTCGATCACCAGCGGGGGCTCGATGCGGATGGTATGCGCGCTGGTCAGCGTCCCTGCGACTAATACCCCGCGGTGGAACAGACCGGCGGCGACGCGGTAGCCCAGGGCCGTGTCGTGGAAGTGCATCCCGATCAGCAGCCCGCGGCCGGTGATCCCGACCAGGATCCCAGGGAAGCGAGCGGCCAGCTCTTCCAGGCGGGGGATCAGGTAGGCGCCTTTCTCCGCCGCCTGTTCCCACAACCGGTCGCGCAGGGTGACGCGGATCGCGGCGATGGCCGCGCTGCAGGCCAGCGCCCCACCCCCGGTGGTGGTGGTATGGATGAATGGGTTGGGGGCCATCATCACCTGCCAGATTTTTTCGGTCGAACAGAAGGCCGAGACTGGCATCACCCCACCACCCAGCGATTTGGCCACGGCGAGGATATCCGGCTCGATGCCCCAGTGGTCCACGCCCCACAGCTTTCCAGTGCGGCCCAGGCCGGTCTGGACTTCGTCGGCGATTAAGAGAACGCCATACTGGCGAGTAGCCTCGCGCAGGCGGGGCCAGAATTCATCCGGCGGAACGATCGCCCCGGCCTCGCCCTGGATTGGCTCCATCACCACCGCGGCGACACCCACGCCCGTCTTTTCACAGATCTCCAACTGTCGCTCCACCGCCGCCGCATCCCCAAAGGGAACGTGGTATACCGGCCCGCCGTAGAGCAGGCCGACCGGCTCGCGGAAGTCGGCCTTGCCCAGCAGGGAAAGCGAGCCCATGGTTTTGCCGTGGAAAGCGCCGGTCGCGGCGATAAACGCGCTTCGGCGCGTGTACATCTTCGCCAGCTTGAGCGCGCCCTCGATCGCCTCTGTCCCACTGGCGCAGAAGAAGCTGTACTGGATCGGGCCGGGGGTGATGAGGGCCATCAGGCGGGCCAGCACGCCGCGCAGCGGGTCGATCAATTCCTGGCTGGGCATGGTCGTGCGGCCTAACTGCGCTCTGACCGCGGCGACCACCTCGGGATGGGCCCAGCCCAGGTCCATCATCCCGTAGCCGCCCAGGCAGTCAATGAACTCGCGGCCGAGCACGTCGCGGAACAGCGCGCCCAACCCGGTCCACTCGGTGGCGGCCCACTCCCCGGCTTCG
>DATKLX010000054.1:0-46529 GCA_035542155.1 Anaerolineaceae bacterium | reverse complement strand
GCAGGCCTCCATTCCCGTCCTTTTGGCCAAATTTTCTCATCCAACCCACTTTTTCGATCTGCTTCTATCGGTTCATACCCTCTTCTCTTCATTATCGGACTTGTTGCTGAATCCCCCAGTGAGGAATCGTTGACGAGACCTGGAAAGACTGCTATGATCAGATTATATGAATTTTTCCTTGGCAAGATGGATCCGCAAGAACGCACGCTGGCTGACCCCAGGGATCGGGGTCAAGCGCTGGGTTTTGGTCCTGCTCCTGGGGGTGACGCTTCTGGGAGTGGGACTGGCTTTATTTGTCCTGGATATTTACCGCACCGTCCCCGATACCTGGTGGCTTCCGTATCTCTCGACGGCTTCGCTGCGCTTTCTGGACCGGCCGATGCGCATCCTGATCTTTGGCGGGATCGGGCTGGTGATCACCTTGCTTGGGATCTGGGGGTTAAGCCGGGCGCTGCTGAAGCCATTTATGCGCCCGGGCTGGAATGTGATCGATACGATGACAACCTACCGGCGGCGCGAGCGGGGTCCGCGGATCGTGACGATAGGCGGAGGAACGGGGCTCTCGACCCTGCTGCGAGGATTGAAAGAGCATACCCATAACCTGACGGCAATCGTGACGGTATCAGACGATGGCGGCTCTTCTGGCGAACTGCGGCGCAACATCGGTATCCTCCCCCCGGGCGATATTCGGAGCTGTCTGGCGGCCCTCTCGGACGATGAGGCGATGATGACCCAGATCTTCCAGTACCGTTTTGGGGAAGGCGCCGGGCTGAACGGTCATTCGTTGGGCAACCTGCTGATCACCGCGCTGACCGATATCACCGGCAGCTTTGAGGAGGCAGTGACCGAATCGGGACGGGTGCTGGCAGTCCACGGGCAGGTTGTGCCGGCGACTCTTCACGATGTGCGCCTGGTGGCAGACGTGATTTTACCGGACGCGGTACACGAGGTCCAGGTAAAAGGGGAGAGCTCGATCCCCAAGGCGGCCGGGCACGTGCGCAATATCTGGCTGGAGCCGAACAATCCTCTGGCATTTCCGCCGGCGATCCAGGCGATCCTGGCGGCCGACCTGATCGTCATTGGCCCGGGCAGCCTGTACACGAGCATCATTCCCAACCTGCTGGTGCCGGATATCGCTGAGGCGTTGCGCGTGTCACGAGCGATGAAGTTCTACGTGTGCAACGTCACCACCCAGCCCGGGGAGACGGACGGCTATTCCTGCGACGACCACGTGCGGGTCATCGAAAAGCACCTGGGGTCGGAGGTGCTGGACGTGGTGATCAGCAATAAGCAGTGTGTGGGCAACCCACCGGCCCAAACCCAGTGGGTGAAGGCTAACACCGACCAGGGCGAACGATTCCCGATCTATGAGGCCGACCTGCTCGACCTGGACCAACCGCGCCGCCACCATTCGGGCAGACTGGCCCAAACGGTTTTGGACCTGTTCTATGAACGCACGGGCCCTCTCGCGGGATAAAGGTCCTGGCCGCATACCAGGAATATAGCGAACATCAACAGTCGAGCCAAATATCCTTGATTCACTGGATCGATGATCTGGAACCTTAAATTGAAATATATGTGCTATGCCTCGCATGGTACAATAAAAAACCATTTTTCATAATCTAGGAGGTGTAACATGTCTACCCGTATCGGGATCAATGGATTTGGCCGGATCGGCCGCCAGGTGTTGAAAGCGATCAAGGAACAATACGGTGGAACCCTTGAGGTAGTGGCGATCAACGACCTGTTCGATAGTAAAACGAACGCGCACCTGTTCAAATATGACACCAATTACGGCTCCTATCATGGGACTGTCGAGGTTCAGGAAAACGACCTTGTCGTAGACGGGCAGCGGATCAAGGTTTTCGCCGAAAAAGATCCGGGGAACCTGGCCTGGGCGGACCTGGGTGTGGAAATCGTGATCGAGTCCACCGGCGTGTTCACCGATGCCAAGGGCGACCCGGCGAAGAATAAGCCCGGCGCACGGATCCACATCGATAAAGGCGGCGCCAAAAAAGTTATTATTTCTGCTCCTGCGAAAAATGAAGACCTCACCCTCGTGCTGGGCGTAAACGATAGTATGTACGACCCGGAAAAACACCACGTCGTGTCGAACGCGTCTTGCACCACCAATTGCCTGGCCCCGGCTGCCAAGGTCGTCCATGATCTACTGAACATCCAGCACGCAATGATGACCACGATCCATTCGTACACCAACGACCAGCGCATCCTCGACCTGGCCCACAAGGATCTGCGCCGGGCCCGCGCCGCCGCGCTGAACATCATCCCGACGACCACCGGCGCCGCTAAGGCTGTTGCCCTGGTGATCCCCGATCTCAAGGGTAAATTCGACGGCTTCTCCCTGCGCGTCCCCACCCCCACGGTTTCGATCGTGGATTTCGTGGCCACCTGTGAGAAGGGCACCACGGTCGCCGACCTGAACGCCGCCTTCAAAGCTGCCGCCGAGGGGCCGATGAAGGGTATCCTGGGCTACACCGATGAACCGCTTGTCTCGATGGACTTCAAAGGCGATTCGCGCTCGGGTATTGTCGATGGACTCTCGACGATGGTGATCGCCGAGAACATGGTCAAGGTGATTGCCTGGTACGACAACGAATGGGGTTATTCCTGCCGCACCGCCGACCTGGCAGCGCTGATGGCCAAAAAACTGACGGTGAAAGAAGCCGCGCATACCTCGGCTTCCTGAGCGATCGTCTTTCGGAGTAACGGCTGTAATGCGTAATGCCGCCGTGAGCAAGAACCTGGTACATTACGCATTATTTTTGTCTAAAGACAATAGATTGGGAGGCGTAGAACCATGTTCAACAAAAAAACTGTCCGAGACGTGGATGTCAACGGGAAGAAAGTTCTGGTCCGAGTGGACTTCAACGTCCCGATGCAGGACGGCAAGGTAAGCGACGATACGCGCATCCGCGCGGCGCTGCCGACGATCAATTACCTGCTCGATCACGGGGCGGCTGTGATTCTGTGCTCGCACCTGGGGCGGCCCAAGGGCGGCCCAGATCCGAAGTATTCTCTGCGGCCGGTCGCTGAGTATCTCAGCCAGTTGATGGGCAAGCCGGTCAAATTCGCGGACGACTGCATCGGCCCGGCGGCAGAAGCGGCAGCCAAAGACCTGAAACCCGGCGAAGTGCTCGTCCTGGAAAACACCCGCTTCCACCCGGAAGAGGAAAAGAATGACCCGCAGATGGCGCGCCAACTGGCTTCGCTGGCGGATCTGTACGTTGATGATGCCTTTGGCTCGGCTCACCGGGCGCACGCCTCGACCGAAGGGGTGGCGCATTACCTGCCCTCCGTGGCCGGTTTCCTGATGGAAAAAGAGATCCACTACCTGAGCCAGGCTGTGGACAATCCGAAGCGACCCTTCATCACCATTCTGGGCGGGGCCAAGATCAGCGACAAGATCGGCGTGATTCGCAACCTGCTGAAAAAGGCAGATACGATTTTGATCGGCGGGGGGATGGCAAACACCTTCTTCAAGGCGCAGGGATACCCGGTGGGAGATTCGCTGGTGGAAGACGAGGCGCTGGATACGGCTCGCGAGTTGCTCGCGGAAGGAAAAAGCAAGCTGCGTCTGCCGGTGGACGTGGTGATTGCGGACAAATATGCTGCGGACGCGAATTCGAGGGTGATCCCCACGGGTCCAGTCCCGGACGGCTGGCGGATTATGGATATCGGTCCGGAAACCGTGACGGCCTACGGAAAGGTGATAAAAAAGGCAGGCACGGTGGTCTGGAATGGCCCAATGGGGGTGTTCGAGTTCCCCAAGTTTGCCAAGGGGACCTACGGGGTGGCCCAGGCGGTCGCCGACAGTGGGGCAATCTCAGTCATCGGCGGTGGTGATTCGGTCGCCGCCATTCAGCAGTCCGGCCTGGCCGACAAAATTACCCACATCTCGACCGGCGGCGGGGCGTCGCTGGAAATGCTGGAAGGACTCGAACTTCCGGGGGTAGCCGCCTTAGAGGATAAATAAAGCCGGCTGCACGGATCCAAACTGAGCTTTTCCGCTCTCTCAGGCGGCAACGCCTGAGAGAGCCGCATTTCTGAGGAGAAAATTGCCGTAATCGGTGTAATCTGATCAAATTATCTCGTGATTAAACCGGCACAATTGTGTACAATACGCATTGAGAATTGGCCCGCATCCCGGGCGGACTAAAAGTATGAAGATGCTCTTTATGATACGATACGGCCGGGGGTGGGATTGATCAGGGAATGGTACGGCGGCAGAATTTTGGCTACCCGTAGACATGAATCAGTTTGCATGATTACGGTCAGGTTACGATAAATGAGCGATTCGATCTGGACAGGCTTTTTGACTGTCCTTAAAGTTCTGTATTCTATTTGCATTATCTCATTATCCTTCTATGGTTTTAACAGCCTGGTCCTGACTACGCTTTATTTGCTGTCGAACCGGCGGAGGAAACGCAGGACGAAGCTGGATCAAAACGATCCCTGGCCCGAGATAACAATCCAATTGCCTATCTATAACGAGAGCTACATCGTCGACCGGCTGTTAAACGCCATGGTCGAGCAGGATTATCCAAAAGAATGTCTGCAAATCCAGGTGCTGGATGATTCCACAGACGACACTACTGAAAAAGTGAGCCGCCTGGTGGATGAGTACCAGGCGGAAGGGATAAACATCCAACTGATCCACCGCACCGACCGTATCGGTTATAAGGCGGGGGCGCTGGCTAACGGGATGTCGCAGGCGAGCGGGGAGTACCTGGCAATCTTCGACGCGGATTTTGTGCCCCCCCGGCAGTGGCTGCGGCGGGTGATGACCGAGTTTACCGACCCTGAAGTGGGCTGTATGCAGACCCGCTGGGGGCACCTGAACTCGAACTACAATCTGCTCACCCGGGCCGAGACGCTGATGCTGGACGGCCATTTTATCGTCGAGCAGGGCGCGCGGTATGGCTCTAACCTGTTCATGGGCTTCAACGGGTCGGGAGGTATCTGGCGGAAAAAATGCATCGAAGACGCGGGCGGCTGGCAGTCAGATACACTCACGGAAGACCTGGACCTGAGCTACCGGGCGCAGTTGAAGGGGTGGCGCATTAAATACCTCTCCGAAGTAGTCGTCCCCGGCGAGCTTCCGGCCCAGATCGAAGCCTTTAAGAGCCAGCAGTTCCGCTGGGCAAAAGGGAGCATCCAGACGTTCCGCAAACTGTCCAAAACTGTGATTACCGCCGATCTACCCCTGCGTGTGCGCCTGGCAGCGTTAATGCACCTGTCGATGTACGCGCCTTTTCCGTTTGCGATCATGATCCTGCTGCTGACCCTGCCTATTGCATTGTACGCCAGCTCATTCATCAGATATTTTCCTTTCTCAATCCTTGCCAGCCTGGGGCCGCCGTTGATGTACGCGGTATCGCGGACCAACCACCTGCCGCGCATTCGGGATCGCCTGATGCTGCTGCCGCTCATCTCGATCCTGGGGATCGGGATATCCCTGAATACCGGGGCAGCTGTGGTCGCCGGGCTGTTCACCAAGGGCGGGGTATTCAACCGCACGCCGAAGTTTAACCTGCGCGGACGGAAGGACACCTGGGTCAAGGAGAAATACCTTCTGCCGAACAACCCGGTGGTTTACGGTGAGCTGCTCATGGGATTTTATGCACTCTACTCGGTGTACATATTGTGGTCGACAGCTACCGGGAGGGGAGTGGCGATGGGAGTCATTCTGTACGCCATTGGTTTCCTTTTTGTCGCCGGAATGAGCTTCGTCCAGAGCTGGCAGCAGTACCGCCGGTTGAGGACTTCCAGCTCAGAAGGCAATACGGCTGTGACAGGTTAGTTTATCAATCATAGACATCATCAGGCAAGGCTTCGGCTCAGGCTGGCCTTGCCTTTTTTATTGGCGGGAAGGTGATCCAGCCTATGCTATAATGGGAAAATCTCAGGGCTATTCCTTTGCGGAGAGGGCATGCCTTTCATCACCGGAGAAACCGTCGGTCCCTACCAGATCCTGGCCCAGCTTGGGCTGGGGGGAATGGCATCCGTCTATAAAGCTTACCATGTCGCGTTAGACCGCACCGTAGCCATCAAGGCGCTGCATCCCGCGTTTCTGGAAGACCCGAATTTTTACGCTCGCTTTCAACGCGAGGCCCGGGTCGTAGCCCGCCTGGAACACCCCAATATCGTCCCGATTTACGATTTTTCCGAGGATGAAGGCCGCCCCTATCTGGTCATGAAGTTTATTGAGGGAGAGACACTAAAGGCGCGGCTGGAACGGGGTCCTTTACCATGGGAAGAACTGCTGCGGGTCGTCGATGCGGTGGGTTCAGCGCTGTGCTATGCCCACCGCCAGGGGATCCTCCACCGCGATATCAAGCCTTCCAACGTGTTGATCTCGCAGGATGGCGGGATTTATCTCGCCGATTTTGGGTTGGCGCGAATTGCACAGGCAGGAGAATCAACGCTCTCCTCGGATATGATGGTCGGCACCCCGCAGTATATGTCCCCCGAGCAAGCGGTGGGCCTGAAAGATCTGGACGTCCGCACGGACGTGTATTCGCTGGGGGTCATGCTGTACGAGATGGTGGTCGGTCAGGTGCCATTCAGTGGGGATACCCCAATTTCGATCATTCACGACCAGATCTACACCCCTCTCCCCCTTCCCAGGCAGATCAACCCCCACGTCTCGGCCGCGGAGGAGCAAGTTCTGATCAAAGCCCTGGCGAAGGAACGGGGGGCTCGCTATCCGGACGTATCCACACTGGTCGCGGAGTTCCACAGCGCCGCCGAACCCCAGAAGGCCCCTTTCAAAGAGGCAGATGCAGGCGTGGGAACAGACCTGCCTGTCATAGAACCAATCTATGAGGAAAACCAATCTATCCCAGTCCAGTCTGACCAACAGCAGAAAAAAAAGCCTTCACAAAAGAGGTGGCCGTTGATCGTGGCCGGCATCCTGGGGCTCATCTTGATCTGCGGGTTCTTTGCCGTGGTTTTTATCAACAACCAGTGGACTGCTCGATTGCACAGCTCGACCCAGACTGGGCTGGGGGCGGATCCACCAACTGTGGAGGCGACGGGATCGGGCGTGGCTGTTGGCGTAGATTTGAATACACCCGTGACCTCAACTCCCAGGGACCCCAATCTGGCCCTGGCCCAAAAAGCTCTCGACGATGCCTACACCCTTTGGATCAGGGGTGAAGCTGTTCTATGCATGCGCAAGCTGGCCTCGATCCGTCCGCTGGCCGGCGATAACGTCGATTTTTACTTAAAGTCTGGGGACCAGATGATGAGCCAAAAGGCCTGGCCGCTGGCCGGAGCGATGTATGCTACAGCCACCCAGTTCGATCCAAGCGCGCTTTCTCCCGCTCAAATTCAAAACGTACACCAGGCTGTATATGAAATGGCCATCTTGCCCCGGGCAGCCATCTGGTTGGAGAAATATAAAGGTGAGGCTGTGATCCAGGTCGCTTCTATCCGGTATACCCTGTACCAGGGGAACACTCAGGCCGCGAAGACCGATCTGGACGCCCTCCTGGCGAACCCGTCCAGCGTGGAGAAATTCCCGGAAGCAAAGCTGTTGAGCGCCGAAATTCAGATCCAATATAAAGAAAAACAGGCCGCCAGGCGTTCGCTAAAAGACCTGGCTGCGGATTCTACCCTGCCAGCCTGGGTCATTCAGAAAGCCAATGAAACGCTGAACCAGATTCAGTAATCTTTTTGCGAGGAAGAACAATGCGAACCCCATTAGTTGCTGGAAATTGGAAGATGAATAAGACCGTCGAGCTAACCCGCTCGCTCCTGGCCGAGATGGTGCCGGATTTAAAATCCGTCATGGGAGTGGAGAAGGTGGTTTGCCCTCCATATACCTCTCTACTGGCGGCCTCCGCCATGCTGACGGGCACGGATATCGGCCTGGGAGCCCAGGACCTCTATTGGGAGCCATCCGGGGCCTATACCGGGGAAATCTCACCGCAGATGGTGGCGGAGCTGTGCAGGTACGTGATCATCGGCCATTCCGAGCGGCGAACCTATTTTGGCGAAACTGACGAAACCGTCAATCGCAAGACCAAAGCCGCGCTGGCCAATTACCTGATCCCGATCGTATGCGTCGGGGAGACCCTGGCTCAGTACGAGGCGAACGAGACCGCGGAGGTGGTCACCCACCAGATCCGCGAGGGGCTGAAAGACCTGGATCGCGAACAGACCGGAAGGATTGTCATCGCGTACGAGCCGGTCTGGGCGATCGGCACAGGGCGTGCGGCCACCGCGGAGGGCGCTAACCAGGTCATTGCGGGGGTGATTCGCGCAGCATTGCACGAGATGTACGGTCAGAAGATGGCGGAAGCCACGCGCGTCCTGTACGGTGGATCGGTGACAGCGGCGAATGCGGCCGAATTTTTTGGTATGCCGGATATCGACGGGGCGTTGGTCGGCGGGGCCAGCCTGAAGGCGCCGGATTTTCTCACGATCACGAAAGCGGCGAAAAAACCATCATACTGACGCTGCGGCTGATGGGCAACGGGCGTCTGCAGTCAGGCTCGGTTCGAACAGAGCAGGGTGGAATGGTCCGCGATGCGCTATCGGGGCGGCGCCGCTGTTCAGCGGGAGCGCCCTGATGGCAACCATCGGGCTGACGCAGCTCAATAGCACGATGTTCCCTTCGGATTCAGACCGCATCTCCTGGCTGGCGCTGGTCGGAGGGCTTCTCATGGCGGCTGCTTTACTGGCCGGGGCAGGGCCGTGGCTGGCGGAGAACCTTGAGCCGGGCTTGCTCCGGGCCGTCCAGGCGGCGACCGCGGTGCTGGGAATCAGCCTGGGGATGCATGCGGTGTTGATTCTACCAGCCTGGAGGCTGCAAATGCTGCTCTCGTAGGTAACCCATACAGATGTATTCGATCGATCCTCAGCTCACCGCTTTCTTCACGAGCGCAGCGATCCTTTCCTCTTCGGCAGGGGTCAGCTCCTTCAGTGCAAAGGCGACCGGCCACATGCTGCCTTCGTCAAGATTCGCCGCATCGTTGAAGCCGAACTGCGCGTACCTCATGTTGAATTTCTGTGCGGATTGGAAGAAGCAGACGATCTTGCCGTCTTTGGCATACGCGGGCATCCCGTACCAGGTTTTCGGAGAGAGGGCAGGCGCACTGGCTTTAATAATTTCATGGAGCCGCTCGGCCATGCCGCGATCCGGCTCCGCCATCTCTGCGATCTTTGCCAGCACGGCGCTTTCTCCCTCTGCCCTGTCCTTATTCAAACGCGCTTCTGCCTTCAGCTCTTTGGCGCGCTCCTTCATCGCGTCCAATTCCTCGTCCGAGAACCTGTTTGACTTCTGTGTGGCCTTCCTGGTGGTGTTATCCTGTTTCATTTGAAGCTCCTTAACAATAATTTATCGATTACAGTTTCGTTTTGCCGTTCTATTTTAATGTCGAACGAGTAAAATCCAAAATGACAAAATTAAAGCGCAACATGCGAGAGATTGACGGCCTGTGGGGTTTTGGAAGCGCCAGGTAGGATGAAGTAATGGCTCATCCGGTACCGAACTGGCGGTCGCCTGCGTCGCCCAGGCCGGGGAGAATGTAGCCGTGGTCGTTAAGACGCTCGTCGATGGCGGCCAGATGGATAGGCACATCGGGATGGTGGCTATGGAGAAAATTGATCCCTTCCGGCGCACCGATGAGGCCGACGAATTTAATCTTTTTAACGCCCCACTTTTTGAGAATATCGACTGTGGCTTTCGCGGAACCGCCGGTCGCCAGCATCGGATCCAGGATCAGGCAGACGGACACGGTCGGTTCGATGGGCAGCTTATTGTAGTACTGAACGGGTTTGAGGGTTTTTTCATCGCGGTAGAGGCCGATGTGCCAGACTTCCGCGGAAGGCATTAATTCCCAGACGCCTTCGACCATACCCAGCCCCGCCCTCAAAATGGGGACCAGTCCGATTTTTTCCCTCAGCTCGGCCCCCGGCGCGAGAGCCAGAGGAGTCTCGACGGTGACCGGCTCCGTGACCAGGTCCAGGGTGGCTTCATAGGCCAATAGAGCACCCAACTCACGAACCAGCTCGCGGAATTTCTTCGGCTCTGTTTTTTTGCTGCGCAGGCGGGCCAGCTTGTGCGCGACGAGAGGGTGTGGAGAAGGATATACATTTTCCATGGGATCTGCTCCAGTGGAGATAGGATGCTCCAATTATAGTCGCATAGAGGGTATAATCAACCCATGACCGAGCAGCAAAATCGCTTAATCAACCCAGAATCGAAGCCAGACGACCGCCTGGACCAGGCTCTGCGACCGCAAAGTCTGAAAGATTTAATCGGGCAGGATTTGATCAAGGAAAACCTGGCGATCCTGATCGAAGCGGCGAAACACCGCGGCGAGCCACTGGACCACGTTCTGTTCTACGGCCCGCCCGGCCTGGGAAAGACCACCCTGGCGCACGTTCTGGCCAACGAGATGGGAGTCAATATCAAGATCACCGCAGGGCCGGCGATCGAACGCGCCGGGGACCTGGCGGCGATCCTGACCAACCTACGCGCGGGGGATATCCTGTTCATCGACGAAATCCACCGCCTGGGACGGGCAGTCGAAGAGGTGCTCTACCCGGCGATGGAAGATTTCGCTCTGGACATCGTCATCGGTAAAGGGCCTTCGGCCCGCTCGATCCGCCTGAAGCTGCCGCGCTTTACGGTGATCGGGGCGACGACCCGGCTGGCGCTGGTGACCGCTCCGCTGCGGGCGCGCTTCGGCGCGGTGTATCGCCTGGATTTCTACGACCAGAAGGCGATGGTCGAAATCGTCCAGCGCGGAGCCAGGCTGCTGGGCATTCACGCCGAGGCCGAAGGGGTGGAGGAAATCGCCCGCCGGGCGCGAGGCACCCCACGGGTTGCTCTCCGCCTGCTGCGCCGGGTCCGCGATTACGCCCAGGTGCGCGCCAACGGTTCGATTACCCGGGCGGTTTCAGCCGAAGCGCTCAACCTGCTCAACGTAGATCCTCTGGGATTGGACGACGTCGACCGGCGGGTGCTGAATACGATCATCGACAAATATAACGGCGGCCCGGTCGGATTGAACACCATCGCCGCATCCATCAGCGAGGAGCCGGATACGATCATGGACGTGGTCGAGCCATACCTGCTCCAACTCGGCTTCCTGGACCGTACGCCCCAGGGCCGGGTCGCGACTCCTCACGCATACGAGCACCTGGGCCTGCCCTACAATCAATCGGAAGGGTCGCAGCCGCGCCTGATCTAGGCGCCGTTTTGTACGGAAATCTCCCCTTGAAGACAGCGGATTTTAACTACGAACTGCCTCCCGACCGGATCGCGCAAACACCAGTCGAGCCCCGGCACGCCTCGCGCCTGCTCGTCCTGGAGCGCGCGAGCGGAAGCCTGGAACACGCCACCTTCTGGGAAATCGGGTGTTTTTTGAAACCGGGGGACCTGCTGGTGATCAACCGGACGCGGGTGATCCCGGCGAGGATCCACGCGCGAAAGCTGCCAGGAGGCGGAAAAGTCGAGCTTTTACTGCTGCGGCGGATCGCAGGGTGCGATTGGGAAGCGCTGGTGGGCGGAAAGGGGCTGCAGGCAGGGCGAAAGCTGCAGATCGAGGATGGCCCCGGCGTGGAGATTGCTGAAGCCCGTGAAGGGTCGCGCCGGGTGGTGCGCTTCTCAGAGCCGGTCGAGCCGTATTTAGAAGCCATCGGCCACGTGCCGCTGCCCCCCTATATTCACACCGAGCTGGAAAACCCGGAGCGCTACCAGACAGTGTATGCCCGCGAGCCCGGATCGGCAGCGGCGCCCACCGCGGGCCTGCATTTTACCAGCGAGCTGATCGAGCGGTTGCAAAATCAGGGGGTTGGATTCGCCGAGGTTAACCTGCACGTGGGGCTGGACACGTTTGCCCCGGTCAAAGAGGAAAACCCGCTGGAGCACAAGATCCACACCGAATGGTGCGAGGTGACTTCGCAGGCGGCCGAACAGATCCGCGCGGCGCGTCTGGCGGGCAAACGGGTAATCGCAGTGGGGACGACCAGCGTACGGACAATCGAGACCGCGGCGCGGGCAGCGCAGTCCGGGGAAGTGGTCGCCCCCTTCGAGGGGCCAACCGATCTCTTCATCCTGCCCGGCTTTCGGTTCAAGGTGGTGGAGGCGATGATCACCAATTTCCACCTGCCAAAATCGACATTGTTGATGCTGGTCAGTGCGTTCGCAGGAAGAGAGCAAATCCTGCACGCCTACGAAGTCGCGAAAGCGGAGAAGTACCGCTTTTATACGTTTGGCGACGCGATGTTGATTCTGTAAGATCATTGCCATGGAGCCGGAAGCGATTCGCCCGCCGCTGAACGAGATCCACACTTGCCGGTTGTGCCAGCGGCTGGTCGCCTGGCGTGAGGAGGTAGCGCTCAAAAAACGGCGGGCTTATCGGGACTGGGACTACTGGGGCAAGCCAGTGCCTGGATTTGGGGACCCGGATGGGCGGATCATGGTGGTGGGGCTGGCGCCAGGCGCGCACGGCTCCAACCGGACCGGACGGGTCTTCACCGGGGATAGCTCGGGGGTCTACCTCTACCGGGCGCTGTACCGGGCCGGTTTTGCCAACCAGCCCACGGCGGTGCACCGCGCGGATGGCCTGGTCCTGATCGACGTGTATATCACCGCGGTATGCCATTGCGTCCCGCCGGATAACAAACCCGCGTCGCAAGAAATCGCCAACTGCCAGCCGTACCTGATCGAGGAAATCCAGCGAGCCGTCCACCTGCAGGGCTTCGTCGTTTTAGGAAAAATCGCATTGGACGGTCTGGTCGCCGCGCTGAAAGCAGTACAGATCCGCCCGCCAAAGATGGAATTTGGCCACGAACGTTTCTATTCGCTCGGTGAGGGCCTGCCCTGGCTGCTGCTGTCTTACCATCCCAGCCAGCAGAACACCCAGACCGGCCGGCTGACAGAAGCGATGTTCGACCAGGTCTGGGGCACGGCGAAAAAACTGCTTCGATAAAAACGCACCAGCAATCTGCCGGTGCGATAAAAATGCTCTGTATTTTTGATGTGTAACTATTTCGCCCGCCAACCTGGCAGGGGGGTGCATCATAGAGCAACACGGTCTAATGCTTTATATGCAGCTTGTACCATAGAATCGAAGGCCTGGTCTGGAGGGTACCAACGTTCTCCGATTCGTTCATGCAAGCATAGAGCAGGTTGGGGTTAATGTTCAGATCTTCGGCGATCTCTTCAAGGCTGAGCCAATCATTGAGCGATTCTTTTTCCGATGAAAACTGGGGATGGTTGCGCTTTCCTGCTTTATCATTGGTCTGCATCGAATCCAAAAGGTCCTGAAGCGTTACCTTGCATAATGGTTTATTCATGACAATTCCCTTCCTTTGTGCCCCATTCTCAATTTATTTTCCGACCTATCCAATGGTGGATCAGGTTATGACTGCTGCCAAGAGATTGTCTTACGCCCATCCAATCAATGTCTCTGGATACCGGACAAAAATGACGAATGCACAAACATGTTTGGGCTCAGGGAGGAGCGTAACCAGTTCCACTCGTACCGGCAAAAAATATCGGGTTTATTGGTTTACCAATCTTATTGTTCTGACCCCACTGAATTCCAAATCTCCCTGGATATGCGCTCAACTTAACTGCGTAGTTAACGATACAGCCGAAAAGCACTGGAAACAATTGGGAATCCACCTAGGTTTCCAGTAGGGATATCCCTACCTCTAGAGGAGGTGATTCGTTTATTGTGATTGTTGTCTCGGGAAATAGAAATCCTCTCTGGTAGCCCAGAGAGGATTCCGAAACCAATGCAGGAGTAGGTCAACGGCGGAGGGCGCTCCAGCCGGCGTAGGAGGCGGTATCACCGAGCTCGGCTTCAATGCGCAGAAGCTGATTGTATTTGGCGACCCGGTCGGAACGGGCGGGGGCACCGGTCTTGATCTGGCCCATGTTGAGCGCTACCGACAGGTCGGCAATGGTGGCGTCCTCGGTCTCGCCGGAACGGTGGGAGGTGACCGCGCGCCAGCCATTGCGCTGGCAGGTCTCCACCGCTTCGATCGTTTCGGTCAGCGAGCCAATCTGATTGAGCTTGCAAAGGAGGGCGTTGCAGGCCTTTTCCTTGATGGCGCGGCGAACCCGCTCGGGGTTGGTGACCAGCAGATCGTCGCCGACGATCTGGATGCGGTCGCCGATTTCGGCAGTCAGCATCTTCCAGCCGTCCCAGTCGTCCTGGGCCAGGCCATCTTCGACCGAGACGATCGGGTACTGGTCGACCCAGGATTTCCAGTAGGCGACCATTTGCTCGCTGGTGAGCTGCTTACCTTCTTTGCGGAGGTTGTACTTTTTAGTCTCTTCGTCGTAAAACTCGGAAGCGGCGGGGTCGAGGGCAATACAAACCTGCTCGCCGGCTTTATAGCCAGCTTTTTCAATCGCCTCGAGGATGACTTCTACGGCTTCGGAATTAGCTTTAAGCGCCGGGGCGTAGCCGCCTTCATCGCCGACCAGGGTAGTATACCCGCGGTTTTTCAGCACGGTTTTAAGGGAGTGATAAATCTCGGCCCCCCAGCGGAGTCCCTCAGCAAAATTGGGCGCGGCCAGCGGCATGATCATGAATTCCTGGGCATCGGTGGACTGCCAGGCGGTGTGCACGCCGCCGTTGAGAATGTTCATCATAGGAACGGGCAGAACGTGGGCGTAGATGCCGCCGATGTAGCGGTAGAGGGGCAGGCCCAGAGAGTTCGCTGCGGCCTTAGCCGCAGCCAGGCTGGTACCCAGGATGGCGTTGGCACCTAGCTTGGATTTGTTAGGGGTGCCGTCCTGCTCGAGCATGAGGGCGTCGATAGCCATTTGCTCGGTGGCATCCCAGCCAACCAACGCATCAGCGATGATGGTGTTGACGTTTTCCACCGCCTTGAGCACACCTTTGCCGTTGTAGCGGGATTTATCCCCATCGCGCAATTCCAGGGCTTCGTGTATGCCGGTGGACGCGCCAGAGGGCACCGCGGCCCGGCCCCAGCTTCCATCGGCAAGGATAACTTCGACTTCTACGGTGGGATTACCACGTGAGTCCAGCACTTCGAGAGCGCTGACCGATTCGATGATTGTATCCATAGTTCACCTCGACTTGAAATAAGGATGGTTGAGAATAATCCCTGGAGTCGATGACCCACAGGCTTGCTATAACTTTCACAAGTATAACTCTATTTTCGCCATCTACCCGGTTTTCGCGGGCTTAATTGTCGCTGGAAACATCGGCCATCTCCAGCGAAGCCTGGATGCCGGCCCGCTCGCAGGCCGCTCTTAAAAAGCCGACAAACAACGGGTGCGCGCGGTTGGGGCGGGAAAGAAACTCGGGGTGGAACTGGGTGCCCAGCATGAAGGGGTGGTTGGCCAGCTCGGCAATCTCAACGAGGCGGTTATCGGGGGAAACGCCAGAAAAACGCATCCCGTTGGCTTCGAAGATGGCGCGGTAATTGTTGTTGAACTCAAAACGGTGGCGGTGGCGCTCTTCGACCTGCTGTTGCTGGTAGCATTCTGCGGCGATGGTTCCCGGCTGGAGCACGCAGGGGTAGAGACCCAGGCGCATCGTCCCACCCATGTCGGCGATGTCGCGCTGCTCGGGCATCAGGTCGATGACTGGGTGGGTGGTTGAGCGGTCAAATTCCGTCGAGTTCGCCTCTTCATTGTCCAGGACAAAGCGGGCAAACTCAACCACCATGAGCTGCATCCCCAGGCAGAGACCCAGGTAAGGCACCTGGTGGGTGCGGGCATACCGGGCGGCCTGAATTTTTCCCTCGATCCCACGCGAGCCAAAGCCGCCGGGAACGACGATCCCATCCACGCTGTTGACGATTTCCCACCCGCGGCCTTTTTCGAGCTCAGCCGAATGGACCCACTGCAGATCCAATTCGACGCCCAGGCGAAGCGCGGCGTGCTTGAGGGCTTCGCGGACGCTCATGTAGGCGTCGTGAAGCTCGACGTATTTGCCCACCAGGGCGATTTTCACACTGGGCTTTGGTCGGCGCACCTCTTCTACCAGGCGGCGCCATTCACTCCAATCTGGCTTCCGCCGCGGCTCGAGCCCCAGCCGCTGGAGGAGATAGTCGGCAACCCCCGCGTTTTCGATCAGCAGGGGGATCTCGTATAACACCTGGGAGGTGACCATGGGGACGACCGCACGCTTTTCGACGTCGCAGAAGAGAGCGATTTTCTCGCGGAGGGAATCGTCCACCGGATAATCTGAGCGGGCAACGATCATATCCGGGGATATGCCGATCGAGCGCAGCTCGCGGACGGAATGCTGGGTGGGCTTGGTTTTCAGCTCACCGGTCGCGCCAATATACGGCAGCCAGGTGACGTGGACGTAAAGGCTGTTTTCGCGGCCGATATCGGTGCGGATCTGGCGAATCGCCTCGAGGAAGGGGAGGCCTTCGATATCCCCGACCGTGCCGCCGACTTCGACCAGGACGATCTCGGCCCCGGTGGATTTGGACACGGCGGCGATGCGGCGTTTGATCTCGTTGGTAATGTGGGGGATGACCTGGATCGTCCCACCCAGGTAATCCCCACGGCGCTCCTTGCCGATCACCTCGGCATAGACCTGCCCGGTGGTGACGTTGCAGACCCGGTTGAGGCGCACGTCGATGAAGCGCTCGTAATGGCCCAGGTCGAGATCGGTCTCGGCGCCATCGTCCAACACATAAACCTCGCCGTGCTGGTAAGGGCTCATCGTCCCGGGATCGACGTTGATATACGGGTCCAGCTTTTGGACGGCTACCTGAAAACCGCGCTCTTTCAGCAGCCGGCCAATGGCGGCGGCAGTCACACCCTTGCCGACCGAGCTAACCACCCCTCCCGTAAAAAATAAGTATTTAGTCACCATATGAACCTCCAGGGAGACGCCTTCTCCTGCTTATGGACAAAGAAGTGGGGAGGGCCGTTGATCGGCGCCTCCCCACTGGATGCGAAACTGTATGTTGATTTTTGGAATAACTACCTTTTCCCTCAGCCAGCTCATTTCCACAGCTTCCAAATAAAAAACCTGGCAGGCCGTTCCGAAGAGTTCTATCCGTTTTGCCAGGTGAAAAAGAACTTTTTTCGATCAGATTATAGTTTACCATATTTCCGGCAGAAATGAAAAATGTTCATTGGGATTTCCCGTGATGGATCTTCCCATGGAGATTCCTAAAGAACCAATGAAAAAAGGTCTCATTGAAAAAATCGACCCGCTTTGTACAGCAAAACGGGTCGGCCTGGTTTCGTAATAATGGGGGAGGATTATGAGGTGCGGACTTTATGCTCGAGGGTGCGGGAGAGGATATCCTCCTGTTCCCGGTTGGCGCCCTTGGTCCGCTTTAATTTTTCGCTCTGTTTTTTGACTTTCGCTCGCTCCATGGCTTCGCGGAGAGCAATTTCCATCGCGGTGGGAACGGTTTCGGCAGGGGTGGAGGTGTCATGGTAGGTGGCGCCGCCTTCAGCGCGACCCTCGGCGGAACGATCTTCCCCTTTGGATTTGCGGCGGCGGTTGGGCTTTTCTTTGGGGGTAAACTCGGCCGGATGGACCGGCTCTTCCTCTTTGACCGGCTCTTCCTGGAGCGCCTTGAGCGACAGCTTGATCTGCTTCTTGCGCCGGTTCACGTCCAGCACCTGGGCTTCAACCTCGTCGCCTTCCTTGACGACATCTCCGGGAGTGCGCACGTAACCGTGAGCCAGCTCACTGATGTGGATCAAGCCAGGTCGCTCCGCGCCGATTTCAACAAAAGCACCGAATTTTTCCAGACGGGTCACCTTGCCCTTAACAGTCATACCCTTTTTGATATCACGCCATTCCAGATCGAGCGGCTTTGTCATCGTCAACTCAATCCGTCCCTCTTTCACCTTGCGCACCCAAACCTCAACCTGCTGGCCGATGGATAAGGCGTCTTCCACCCGCTTGACGGGCTGGCCATCCTCGGACGTCGGGATCTGAGATATGTGGATCAGGCCGGGGATTCCCACCCCGATGTCCACGATTGCACCGGCCAGGGTGATTTTTGTCACTGTACCAGTAAAGTGTATCTTAGGTTTAATTTCATTGGCACGGTCGCCGACCGCAACAACGCTCGATTCCATAGCGGTTCTCCCAAATTCAAATTTCAGACGAAAGAATATTATACCGCCACGGACGTTGTATGTCAAATTATTTTCGGGCCAGCTCAGCGATCGCGCGGTCTAACTGGGGATCGCGCCGGGCGTTAACGTCTTCCTCGGTGAGCAGCACCTCAATGTCCGGTTCCAGACCGATTTTATCGATCAGTCGTTCCCTGGGTGTCAGCCAGTGGGCAATCGTCACCTGGATAGCCCCTGCGTGGTTGTCCAGCTCACTGACAATTTGAACGGAGCCCTTGCCGTACGTTTTCGCGCCAACCAATTTTCCACGGCCGTAATCCTGGATCGCGCCCGCGACCAGCTCCGAGGCGGAGGCAGTCCCTTCGTTGACCAGGACGACGAGGGGGATTCTGGTCGCCAGGCCGCCGGGGATTGCACTCACGCTTTTCTTTGACCCGTCTCCGCCCACCTCGTACATGATCACACCGCTGCCGACAAACTGGGAGGCAACCTGGATAGCCGTATCCACATAGCCGCCGCCGTTATTGCGCAGGTCAAGAATCATGCCGGCTGGCTTTTTGGCCATCAGGTCAGCCAGGACCTTTTTGAGATCATCCCCGGTGGTGTCGCCAAAAATGAATAGCTGGACGTAGGCAATTTTGTTCTCAAGCATTTTACCGGTGACGCTGGGAACGGTGATTTTCGCCCGCATAACGACCACGTCGAAAGGTTTCTCGACCCCTTCGCGCTGAATGGTCAGGGTTACTTTAGACCCGGCTGGTCCAAGGACCAGGCGGATGACCTGGTTGCCGGTTAAACCGGTGACATCCTTGCCATCCACGGCCACGATAGTGTCGCCGGCTTTCAACCCGGCTTTTTCAGCCGGCGAGTCAGGCATGGGGCTGATGATTTTCAGGTATTTACCGGTGGAGTCGACCCAAGCGCCGATGCCTTCGTAATCGCCCTGTAGATCGAGGCTATCCAGGCGATACTCGTCGGGGTCCATATACGCGGTGTGCGGGTCGCCCAGGGACTCCAACATTCCGCGAATGGCGCCCTGCATCAGCTTTTCATCATCGAGCGGCTGATTAACGTACTGCCGGTGGACCAACTCCCAGGCCTGCCAGAAAGGTTCGAAGAGAGAATTGAGATCGGCGTTGTTAGACGCTCCTGCCGAAGGCTCAGCGGTGGGCTGAGGGGTGTGGGTTGGCGGTCTGGTTTCGGGGGGTAGGACCGTAGTTTGAGCAGGCTCCTCGTTGGGCGTGGCGGTATTTTCTACGCGGGGTTGCCCGGCTGGCTCAACCGGCTGGGAGGTTCCGACGACCTGAGAGGAATCCAGGGCACGGCTGGAGCGCAGCGGCAGCAGCCAGCCGGCCATCACGCCGCCGGAAAATGAGCCGGCGAGCAGGACGAAGGTGACGACAATAGCAAGAAAAATTTTGGGACCGTTCCAAAATTGCATATCCAACTCCTGAGCGGGCGCGCCACATTACAATAATCTGCCTGGATGGCAGCAGGATGAACCCTTGAAAGGGGTCACAGGCCAAAACGGGTCAGGGCCTGGGGTAAGTCCAGCACGGATTGAACGTGAGCGTCGAAAGGTGGGCTGGCAGGCTCGCCGCCGATTTGGACGGTGATAAAACCCAGAGCGCGGGCGGTGGCTAGGTTGCGAGGCGAATCGTCGGCCAGCAGACAGGAGCGCGGGTCGTTTTCCCCTGCGCAATTCAGCGCCAGAAGATATGCCTCAGGTTGAGGCTTGCAGGAGGGCGCCACGAGGCGGATATCGATCACCTGTTCAAAACAGTCTTCGATTCCCAGGCAGCGTAAAACCCGGCCGGCATGGTTCTGGTCTGAATTGGTGAAGATCAGCCGGCGGTAAGGCAGGGAAAGGAGCATAGCGCGCAGCTTTAGATCAGGCTGAAGACGCTGCTCGACCTGTACGTCGTGAACGTAGGCGAGATATTCGGTTTCATCGATATGGTAGGTGACCTGTAGCCCGCGCATGGTCGTGCCGTATGTCTCGAAGAGATGGCGGCGCAGCCCAGGGATCACCAGCGGATCGATGCTCAACTTCTCCGCCATGTACAGGTCCATCCTCTGGCGGATCAGGCTCCAGATCCCGGTCGTGGGCGGGTAGAGGGTATCATCGAGATCGAAGAAGAGCGTGCTGATCGGCATGGGCTAAAGTATACCTGATCTTTGGGATTCTTCCTTACGGTATAATGAAACCCAGGAAGGACGAAGAATGCCCATTCACGTATTACCGGACGAGGTCGCTTCGCAGATCGCCGCCGGCGAGGTGGTTGAGCGCCCCGCCTCCGTGGTGAAAGAGCTGTTGGAAAATGCCCTGGACGCGCATGCTGCGCAGGTGACGATCGCCATCGAAGGCGCGGGCCGGAGATTGATCGAAATCGGCGACGACGGCAGCGGGATCCCGGCTGAGGAGCTTCCCCTGGCGGTCGCCCGCCATGCAACGAGCAAGCTGTTTCGGGCCGAGGATCTGTTTCACATCCAGACCCTGGGGTTCCGTGGCGAGGCGCTGGCTTCGATCGGCTCGGTCTCGCGGATGACGGTGACGACCCAAGCCGAGGGAGCCGCCTCGGGGTCGCGCCTGCGAGTGGAAGGAGGGCGGCTGATGGGCATCGAACCGGCCGGTACACCGCAAGGGACGGTAGTGCGGGTCGAGGAACTGTTTTTCAACGTGCCCGCCCGGCTCAAGTTTTTAAAGCAGGACGCGACCGAGCGCCAGCAAATCGATGGCCTGGTCACCCGCTACGCGATCGCCTATGCCGATAAACGTTTTCGCCTGTTTGAGGACAGCCGGCCGGTTATCCAGACCAGTGGGAACGGCAGCCAGCGCGAAGTGCTGGCCAACCTGTACGGGGTCGATATCGCCCGCCAGATGCTGGAAGTCAACGCGGTGGAAGACGAACTGCGCTTGAGCGGGTTCATTACTCCCATTTCGATCACACGCTCGAACCGGCGAGAAATCACCTTTTTTATTAACGGCCGTTGGGTGCAGGATACCCCACTGACCCAGGCCGTTCTCCAGGCCTACCATACCTTGTTGATGGTGGGGCGATATCCGATGGCGGTGCTGTTCCTCGATGTCCCGCCGGAAACGATCGACGTCAACGTGCACCCGGCCAAAGCCGAGGTCCGCTTCCGCAACGCGGACCTGATCTTCAGCGGGATGCAGCGAGCCATCCGGCGGGCGCTGCTGGCGTACACCCCGGTACCCGAGCTGGTGCCGCAGCAGACGGCCTGGACTGGGGGTAGGGCAGCCGTGGAAGACGGTTGGGCGGAGGCGCCCGAGGGGAACGGAGGAAACCCGACCACTTGGGAAACCGGTAAGGTGGAAGAAGGTGAGACGGCCCCAACAGCTGCGCCGGCCCAGACCCAGCCAGGGCTCCCCGGGGGAGAACTGCCCCTGCTGCGCCTGGTGGGGCAGATCGGGTTGGCTTACCTGGTCGCAGAGGGACCGGACGGGCTGTACCTGATCGACCAGCACGCCGCCCACGAGCGAGTCCTGTTCGAGCGATTTCTCGGGAAGCGCGCCAGGAACCCCAACGCAGCAATTCCGGCTCAGGCGCTGCTCGAGCCGGTCACGGTCCATCTTCCACCCCTAAGCGCGCAATTGCTCAACGACCAGCTCCCACTGCTCGACCGGCTGGGTTTCGAGGTCGAGACCTTCGGGCCAGGTACTTACCTGGTTCGGGCGATCCCGGCGATGTTTACGGGCGGAGATCCGGCTGGGGCAGTTCGCGTGCTGGTCGAGGATTTTGAGGAGGATGAGACCCCGCTCCAAGGTGAGATCGAAGCGAGACTGATCGCGCGGGTATGCAAGCGCGTCGCGGTGAAGGCCGGGCAAACCCTTTCGGTGGAGGAACAGCGCGCGCTGGTGCGGGACCTGGAAGCATGCAAATCACCGCGGACCTGCCCTCATGGCCGCCCGACGATGATCCACCTTTCAGTGGATTCACTCGAGCGCCAGTTTGGGCGGAAAGGGGCAAGGTAAGAACGGTGAATAGCTGTAAAAGACAGTAATCAGCAGTCAAGAGCAGAACAAAAGGCAAAGAGATGCATTAAAGCTAAAGCATAGTTGTCGCAGGTAATGGGCAAAATCCAGCGAGGGATGTGACTAAAGCATGACTGGCGGGAGTGGGAGGATTATTTTTATAATTGGGTTGCGGGTTGTAGGAATTGCTTCCCTTGTAGAGATTGCACTAACCGAGGTTGCCATGCAGCTTGTGAGCGATAGAGGTTTTGATCTGGCACCGGAGCAGATGGAAGGTCTGACCATCCACTGCGTACCTTTACTAATAACCCTGGACGGAAAAACCTACCGCAGCGGGGTAGACATCCAGCCAGAGGAATTTTATGATATGCTGGACCAGACCGACAGCTTTCCAACCACATCTCAGCCTTCGGCGGGGGATTTCGCTGAGTTGTACCGCGAGCTGGCCAAAACCGACGCGGAGATTTTCTCCATTCACATCTCGTCTGGATTGAGCGGTACGATTAACTCGGCCAGGGCAGGGGCGCAAATGGTTCCCGAGGCAAAGGTAACCTTTTTCGATACTAAAACTCTTTCCTGTCCCATGGGCTGGCAGGTCCAGACAGCAGCACGAGCGATCAGGGCCGGTCTTCCGCTCGAGCGGGTAGTAGCCCTGGTCGAGCAAGTACGCAGCTCTTCCGAAGGGATTTTTACCCTACCCACCTTGAAGTATCTGATCCACGGTGGGAGGATCAATCACATGCAAGGCCTGCTCGCGTCCCTGTTGAACATCAAGCCGATCATCTCCGTCGAGAAAGTTAAGGGAACCTACGTGAACCTTTCGCAGGAAATGACCATGCGCAGAGCACTTCGCCGGATGGCGGAGTTGGTGGCGAAATGGTATCCCCATCCCGGGCCGATGCGCATCCAGCTTCTGCACGGCAAAAACCCTGAGGCGGTGGAAATCCTGCGCGAGCAGATTGCCAGCCTGATCGAATGCACCTTCCTGCCGACCACTGCCGTCGGGCCGGCGTTGGGCGCGCATACCGGAGGCGGCCTGGTCGGGATGGCTTTTGCCCAGCAGGCGGCATATCCGGAACTGCCCTAAAACCGCTACGACTTTCGCAGCGAGATAAGGCTCACGACTGGCGGAGTGGAAGGGTGATACTGATTGTGGTGCCTTCGTTGATTTTACTTTGAACCTCAATGCGCCCCCCGTGGCTGTCGATGATGTGCTTGCAAATCGACAGGCCCAGCCCGGTGCCGCTGGCAACCCGTTCAGCTCCCCTGGTGCGGAAAAACTTCTCAAAAAGGTGGGGCAGCTCGTCAGGCGGGATGCCGATCCCGGTATCTTTGACTACCAGAACTATTTCTTTTTCCATGGAGTGGGCCTGGATGGTCACGTTGCCCTGAGGGCGGTTGTACTTTACAGCATTGCTCAAGAGGTTGAGGAGCACCTGTTTGATCTTATCCCGGTCGGCCTCGATGCGGGGCAAGCCGGGCGCCAGATCGATTTGAATGGTCAGGTGAGCTTCCTCGGCCCTGGTCTGGATCACCCCGCGGCACTCGTCGATCAATAAGCTCAGATCGAACAGAGCCGGGTGAAATGCGGCCCGACCCGATTCCAGGCGGGCAAGGTCCAGGTATGAGGAGGCCATGTCGTTGAGGCGCTGGGTTTCGGAGTGAATCGTGGTGGCGAGTTTATGGCGCTGCTGTTCTGAGATCTCTGGACGTAAAAGTAAGTATGAAGCGGTGTTCAATGAGGCGAGAGGGGTGCGCAACTCGTGGACCAGTTCGGCGATCAGATCAGACTGCTGGAACAGGCGGGCATTGTCGATGGCGACGGCGGCCTGGTATGCCAGGACCATGAGGATATCTTCGTCCTCGGTGAAAAACTGGCCTTCTTTCTTGTTGAGCACCTCTAAAACTCCGAGCACGCGGTCTTTATTGATCAGCGGAACGCCGATCAGCGAAGAGGTCATAAACTGGGTCGCTTCTTCGACGTTCCCAAAGTAGCGCGGATCGCGGTGGACATCCGAGACGATCACCGGCTTGCGGTTGGTGATGATCCAACCAGCGATGCTGCCTTCTAGAGGGACGCTGATCCCGCGCATCATGGATTCGTCCATATTGGTGGCAGCCTGAAAGTAGAGTTGATACGAGCTCTCATCGTAAAGGAGGATCGAGGCTTCCTGGGCGTTGCTCAATTCCGCGGCGACGCTGACGATTCTCTTCAGGAGGACATCCAGATCGAGAATCGATGCCAGGTCCCGAGAAATTTCGATCAAGCGTTGGTAGCGCTGTATCCGCGTTGGGTACGATGAGGGCTTTACCATTCGGTTGATCAGGTTACCTTGATCCTTTGCGAGAGAGTATCAGCGAGCTTGACGTACTGCTGGGCGACCACTCCATCTGGTTGAAGCAGGAGCATGGGGGTGTAGCGCAGCGCGGACTGGTAAGCCAGCTCGGGAGCAGGGGTGACTACGACGCTGACCGGGAGCCCCAGGCTTTCCTGGACCTGGCTCCAGGAGAGCATCACGTCCGCCCGGACACGGTTAACCTGAGCCACGGTGAGGATTTTAGCTTTTCCGAACCCTGATTCGCTCAACTCTTCGATCAAGGCTTTAGTGCGGGGGAGGCTCAAGGGATTGGGATCGACCGTAACGACTATTTCGTCGCACAGGGCGAACAAGCGGGCCGCTTCAGGAAAAAGAGGCGTACCCAAGTCGACGAGCACAACCGGGGCGACCTCAGCCAGATCCTTCAGGATCGCTTCGAGTTGGGGTGTATTATTGACAAGCTTCACGTCGGTGGGGTTACAGGAAGCGAGGAGCAGCTTGATCCCGGCTGCGTTGCTGATCAGCTCTTTCTCCACAGCGGAAGGGGAGATCTCGATTGGCTTGGACTGGGCCAGCCGGCGCAAACCCTCGGGGTTGACGTACCCTAACTCCAATCCCCAGGTGCCATTACCGGGCCGGAATTCCGCCAGAACGACGTCTGCCTTCATTTTCTGGCTGAGGGCCACTCCGACGTTGAGGACGAGGGTCGAAGTACCGATTCCACCCCGGGCGGCGACGAAGCCAATCACCCTGCCGCGGTCGTTTGAAGCTGGTGCGGGCGTGCGGTTCTTGAGAGCGCGGGCGAGCAAAGCCTTTACACGGGCTTTCAGCTCGTCCGGATGGGTGGGCTTGGTGATATAATCGTCCACGCCGGCGTCATAACCGGCGACTTTATCATCCACCTGGCTCTTAGCGGTAAACATCAACACCGGGATATTCGCGGTTGCAGCGGCAGCGCGAAGCTGGCGGGTCACTTCATAGCCGTCCATATCCGGCATCATCACATCCAGCACGATCAGGTCTGGCTTTTCGGATTGAGCCATTTGGACAGCCTGGGTCCCATTACTGGCAGCAACGATCTGATAGCCTTGCCGCTGAAGCATCAGGCCAACTAACCGCAAAGTTTCCAGGTCGTCATCGACAATCAGGATTTTATCGGCCATGCGTTTTCCTCTTTGAATCTGCGGATTATGGTCTTATGGTCAGTCTAGCACAAAGATCGGTATGTGACAAGTGCAGGAGGAATAAAAAACCGGTTTGGGAGCATAAAAATGCTATAATTTTTTCATGTTTCTCGACGAACTGGATCGGGTAGCCCGGGTGGAATGCAGGCTTGATCCGCAGCGTCTCACCCTGATCGGCATTTCGGGCGGCCCCGACAGCCTTTCCCTGCTGGACGGCCTGCGCCGCCTGGGCTTTTACCTGGCGGCGGCTTACTTTCATCACGGGCTCAGGCCGGAGGCAGACGAAGAAGCCATCCTGCTGGCGGATTGGATGCAGGCCTGGAAGATCCCTTATTTTACCGTTCGAGGCGACGTACGCCAGGCCGCCCACCGCGAACGGTGGTCGGTGGAAGAAGCCGCCCGGAAAATGCGCTACCGATATCTCTTCGACCAGGCACGCCAGCTTGGCGCTCAAGCGGTTGCAGTGGGGCATACCGCCGACGACCAGGTCGAAAGCGTGCTGATGCATGTTCTCCAGGGAAGCGGTCTCGCAGGATTGAAGGGGATGGACTTCCGCACCCAAACGCATGGTTGGGACGCGAAAATCCCGCTGGCGCGGCCCTTGCTGGAAACCTGGAAAAACGAAACACTGTCATACTGCGCGGAGCAGGGTTTGAAACCCTTCCAGGATGCTACCAACCAGGATGTGGCGTACCTACGCAATCGGTTGCGCAATGAGCTGATCCCCGTTCTGGAAACTTACAATCCCGGCTTCCGCCAGGCATTGCTCCGCCTGGCCAAAAGTGTATCCGGGGATGTTGCGTATATCCACGATCAGGCAGAAGAAGCCTGGGCACGGGTCTGCACTTACGAGGACAGCAAGGGAGTCATCGTCTCGCGCAAGGCGCTGCTGGCCCAGCCGCCAAGCCTGCAGCGAGAGCTTGTCCGGATGGCTTTTCGGTCGTTGAGAGGGGACACGCGCGACCTCGGTTTTGAGATCGTCGAGCAGACGATCCACTGGATTCAGAATCCGCCCAGGAAGGGGCAGGCTAACCTGGCCGAAAACCTGCGCATCGCTTTACAAGAAGACGACGCGCTGATTGCGCCATGGAATTCCGACCTGCCCGGGTGGAACTGGCCGCAAATGATGGATGGCGAGCGAATCGTAATCTCCTCACCGGGGATATATCCACTGGGGAATGGATGGTACCTGCGGATCGAGATCGAGGTCACACGGGGTGGTGGAGAAGAGCTGGCTGCCGGGCAAGAGGACCCTTTCGCGGCAACGCTCAGCGCCGACCGGCTGGCTTGGCCGCTGGAATTGCGCACTCGCCAGCCGGGAGACCGGTTCAGGCCGTTTGGGATGGGCGGTAACGAAGTGAAGCTTTCCGATTTTTTCAGCAACGAAAAACTACCCCGGCGAGCCCGGGCGCGGTGGCCGCTGGTCTGCTCCGGCGGGAAAATCGCCTGGCTGCCTGGATTGCGCCCCGGGGAGGAATACAGAGTAAGCGCCGAAACCCGGCGGATCGCCCGGCTGGTGGTATTTCAAGGCGACGAACCATAAAAAAGACCCGGCCAAAAAGCCGGGTCTTCGACTGAACTTGCCGGAAATGTTTCAAGCGGCGGCGGGTTCCACCCCGGCCAGTTGGCGGAGCTTCAAGCTGACTTCACGCCACTGGATTTTCGAGATACCCAATTTCTGGCGGATCTGGTCTGGGTCGACGCCCGTGCGGTAGTCGCGCAGCGCGCAGGTCCAGCGGCACATATCAAAGGACAGGTGTTTGTCCAGTCCGGCGTCATTCCCCAGATCTTCAAGCAGGTATTCGAGCCTTCGGGGTGACCAATCGAAGACGCGGTCCGTGGGCTTATACTGAAGCACATATTCCGGAAAGGCTTTCACCCAACTTGCGGAGAGAGGGATTTTGCGCTCTTTGTAACGGTTGCGAGGACTGGCATAGCGGACGAACAGGAACGGTCCGGTTTCAGCCTCCAGGTCGAGGTGGTTGGGGGAGATGGCGAGGCATTCGCCTTTTTTGATGCCGGTGGTGAGGAGCAACTCGACCAGGATGAAGGGGCGAACGTCCGGCTTTTTCGCTTCGCGGTAGCCGTTGGCGGCTTCGAGGACGCTTTCGATTTCCTCTTCCGTGAGGACCGCCGGGAGAGGGCTGATCACCGACTGCTGGAGAACCTTTTCGGCGGGATCGACGACAAGGACGCCGCCCTGATGGAGCCAGCGGAAGAAAGCTTTGACCGAGGTGATCCTGCGCGCCAGGCTTTTGGGGCTGCACGGAACGTCGCGGCCGTTCTGGAGCCAGTGAAGAAAGTGGTTGATGTCCTGAGTACTGATGGTGCCGACACCGCGGTCGGGGGCGAGATAACTGCCCAGGAGCAGGACGTCGGCTTTGAAGGCTTTGACGGTATGCGGAGAACGTCCCTGATCGTTGAGGAAAAATTCCCAGGCTTCGATAGCTGGGGCGAGGGGAGTGGATTGGGTGATGTGGGCAGCGATATCGGCTTTGGGATCGGGGGCCATCGGATCAATCCTCCAGGAAGTGCAAGGTCACTTTTCGCATAGCCAGATAATACTAGTTTAGCAGGTTAATGTCTAACTGTCAAATCCTATTTTGCGTATAGGTGGGGTTTGAATTAAAGACCCTGAGGGTTCTGCAAACCCCAGGGTCTAAACATTGAGAAAAATGTTGATCGGAAAAACTACTGGCCGTAGACGGCTTTTGCAATAATCTCCCAGATGGCTTCCTGGTTCGGGAGAAGAACCTGCGCACCACTATCAGTGACCCAATTAGTGACCTCACCAGGGCCGATCGCGTAGCGGCTAATCTTGCTGGTATCGGCAAGCGCCTTTGCCAGCGGGAGGAGATCATCGATGTCGTTGAGGGTCATATCGGTCTCGATACTGCTCTTGAACAGGTTCCACAGCTCGGGAGCACGGGAGACTGCATTCAGGCTGAGAAGTTTGAGGAAGGTTGCCTGGATGACTTCCTGGGCGCGGCGAGTGCGGTCGAAATCGTTGCTCGAATGGCGCGAGCGCACGTACCAGAGAGCGGTTGCCCCATTCATATGAACTGTACCCGGCCCGACGCTGCAGTACTTATTGACGGCCTGGGGAAGATCGCATCTATCAGTAAGGCCGCGGGCAACATGCACGTCGATTCCACCAAAAGTGTCGATGATCCCTTTGAATCCTTCGAAGTTGGTCATCACATAATGGTCGGGAGTGACGCCGAAATTGTACTGAAAAGTCGCGACGGTGGTGACAAAACCGCCATGAGCCTGAGCGGTGTTAATCCGCTGCATCTCCCAGCCAGGGATCAACACCCAAAGGTCGCGAGGGAACGAGATCACATTGGCGGTGCCATTTTTCTTATTCAAGGAAAGAAGCATGATCACGTCAGTGCGGTAACCTGAATTGGGCCGCCAATCCGAGCCAAAGATCAGGATGTTCACCTGGCCATCGGGCCGCTTCAAGCGATCCATCAAAGGAACAGGCGTGCTGGTTCCGGCGGCCGCCGGGATGGTCGCCGTGGGGGGGACCTGGGTCGGTAGGACGGTAGGGGTTGGCCCAACCGGCATGAAGGGGGTTGGGGTGACGGTAGCGTTTGGGTCGGGGGTTACCAGGGAAAATGCCTGAGAGATGGCGATGGGCGAAGGCTGCTGTTCACCGACAGATGCGGGTAAGGTACAAGCCACAGAAAGCAGAATCAGGGTAATGAACAGGATCGGAATGCGGTTTAGTTTCATGGTGAGTCACTTTTTTTCATCGGCCAAGATTTGGATCACATGGAGGATCTTTTCGATTGACTTCAACAATTAACCTCTTAGGTAAGAGCTTGTAGTTGGTTCGCTGGTTGGCGTGGCAGTTGGCGATGGAGCCACGGTTTGGATTGGTTTAGAGGTTTCCGTCCCCGTTGGCGCAGCAGCCTGGGCCGCAGTTTCTGTGGCTGCCTCTGTCCCATTAGACGTTGGATAGCTGGTCGATGTTCCCGCCGGCGGCTCCTGGGTAGGGGAAAAAGGCACATATATCCGCTCGCCAGTCACAATGAGGGAAGACGTGCCCTTACAGTTAGCCCACTGCAGCTCGCGAACGCTGGTTTTAAAAGTCTGGGCAAGCCGGAAAAGAGTGTCCTGGCGCTTGACCGTGTAGGTTACCCATCCATCCGGCGGCCCGCAGGAGGCCAATCGGTTGGTGGCTGTCGCGGTTGGCTCAACGGTTGGCGGGACCACATCCGGCACTTTCAAGGTCGTGCCTGGCACCAGGCTGGTTGTCACCAGGCAGTTGCCCTGGATGAGCCGCGAGACGGTAGTTTGGTAATCCTGCGCCAGGCTTTCCAAAGTTTCGTCCGCCTGGATGGTGTGCAAGACCCATCCTTCAGGGGGCGGGCAGATCGGCGTGGAAGGCTGGCTGGTGGCGGTATTGACGCGCAGTGGAGCAGGCGTCGCTGCCTGAGCCAACGTATGCGAGGGTCGCGGCAGGATGGTTACCAATGCTTCCGGGTTCTGGGTGGGCGCCGCGGTCTCGACCGGTGAGGTTGGTGGAAACGGCCGGGTGCCTTCGGCCAGGGAGGCAGATAACCCGCCGATGAGGATGAGGACGGAAATCACGGCTGCCAGTAAACCAGAAACAAGGGGGCGGAGATAGCTCATTGAACAAGCCCTGCGAGGGGTCCTTAGGTCGTCTGGGTTGGACTGCTGCCCTGGTACACCGGAAGAAGTACGCTGAACGTCGACGTTTCGCCCATCTGGGTATCGACCCAGATCCTTCCACCGTGAGCCTCTACCAGGGTTTTAGCAATCGAGAGGCCGACGCCGGTTTCGCCCACGCCCTGGATCAAAGCATTATCGGCCCGGTAGAGGCGGGAGAAGACCCGTGGGAGCTCTTCGGTGGGAATGCCGCCGCCCGAATCAGTCACCTGAAGGAGGACGAAATCCTGCTGACCGTTTTCACTCTGCATGCCAACTTTCAGCCTGACGACGCCTTCCACAGGGCTGGCGGCCCCGGCGTTCTGCAGCAGGTGGATGACAACCTGCTGGAGCGCGTCCCGGTCGGCATGGAGCTGGGGAAACTGCTCCGGCAGATCCACCTGCAGCGAGATGTCTTTCTCACGTATCTGGGCGCTGGTGTACTGAATGGCATTGTCGATTACCAGGGCCAGGTCCACCGCTTCGGGAGATAAATTGACCGAACCGCTTTCCAGGGCGACCGTCTGAACGAGGTCATCGCTCAGGCTGCGCAATCGTTCGGTGGACGCTTTGATTCGTTCGAGGAACTTACGCTGAAGCGCGCCGAGGATGCCTACCGATTCGCCGAGAAGAAGATCAGTATATCCGGTGATCGAGGACATTGGCTGGCGCAGCTCCTGAGCGATGGAGGCGATCACCTCAGCGTGCTCATTGGAGAGGGAAATCCCCGAATTCAATTGTTCAAGTTCAGATATCCGCCGGTTGGCTTCGACCAGAGCATTCTGGAGCTGGGCAGATTGAGTCTGAGCCAGGCGGAAAGCGGCCTGGAGGTCGTCGTTCTCAAGCGGCTGGTGGGCCGCGGCCTGAGCTACCTGGGATGCTGCCTCCTGCAAGCGGTCATTTTCGCGCTGGAGCAGGTCAATGATCGACTGGTATTCCTGCTGGACTGCAACCAGGGCGGCCAAATTTTCTTCCTGGGTGCTGCGTTGTCCCTCGTCGTCTCGAGCGGTATCCAACTGCTGGAGCATATCCTGCTGCTGCTGGCGGAGAATTTCGATCTCCTCGTTGGCAAACTGAAGGTCTGACTTTAGCCGTTCGATCTGATCGCTTGAAAGGCTTCCCGCAGTGCGCTGTAAAATCTGTACCAATCCGGGGAGCAGTGGGGTGATAAAGTTCTGGTCATCGGCGGTCCATACCCGGTTGGAGTATGGTGAGAAGAGTATCACGCCGCCGATCGGGACGGATTCCTCAGTCTGTAAAGGAATCAGGAGCAGATTTCCAGGATTGGTCAGGCCAATCACATCGCCGAGGCTGCGCAGGTCCATGGAGTCCGTTTCTGCGCTCAGGCGGAGGGAACGTCCCTTATGGAGCGCGCTGGAAATCTGGGGGACGCGCTGGATGATCACCGTAACCCCCTGGAGGGGCTCTTCGCGGATTAGATCGTAGCCCGTCTCCAGGGTAAGCTGTCCATTGGCATCGGGCATTGAAACCAGATAACACAAATCAGACACCATCACGTGCCCGATCAGTCGGGCGGTTGCCGTTCCCATGTCTAAGGGCGTTTGGGCATTTACCAGGCCCACGAAAGACTGGAGGGTCTTGGGATCCGTGCTGTACCTGCGCCGCTCGTGCGTGATCGGATGGGGCGCGGGGATCGATTCCAGACTGGGAACTGCCGGCGCGGGCGCGGCCTGCGGCTGGAGGAAACGATAGGGTAGGCTCAGCAGGAGCGGGTAAGCGGCAAGCAGCCCCAGGCGAACGGCGCCAAGAAAATCATTCTGGGGAAGGCTGAGCCCAAGCTGGGCGGCATATCCCAGGCCGATCAGGGCCAGCATGCCAAATCCCATACCCCATCCCGGTGGTCTGCGGATCAGGAGAGCCAATATCCCGCCTAAAATGATCAGGATCGAGAAAATTTCCCAAACGAAATCGAACCAGGAGGTGGTGAATAACTGAACCGAACTGGCTTCGCCCCAAAAGGCGAGGGTGATGGCCAAAAAGATGACCACCATGATATTCAAGAAGATATGCAACGCTTCGATCACTGGCGTCCGTTCGGGGTAAGCCCATAGCCAGACAATCCACAGCAAGCTCAATGCAGTCACGGCTCGATCCAGGGGAGGGAGGAGGACATGCGCACTGGCGATCCCTTGCCAGGTGAGACCGCTGCCCAGAAAGAGGATCAATTGGGCCGCGAGGAGAACCGTGAGGCCAAAAACCATCCTGCGGCCGGCCGGGAGCGGGTTCAGCCTCCATTGAGCGATGGCAGCCTGAAGCGCTCCAGCTACCGAAAAGGCCAGTCCCAGGTGATAGATGAGATTCCCAGGGGGAGTCGTAAGAATGGCGAAGATTTGTTGAATGATATTGTCCATGTGGCCCCATCCCGTATAGGGGTGATTATAGCATGGCCCTCATTTATAAGGCGTAAAGCATGCATAAAGTATGCCGGAACGGACCGCAGATGGACCCAGATTTTTCGGATAACGCAGATGAAGGGAATCGGACCGTGGATAGATTCAGATCTCAGGGATTACGCAAAGGAAATTGTCAGGTTATAGGCGCTTGAGGGCGAGGAGAGTTATGTCGTCGAAAGAAGGCAAGGATTGGGTGAAGTCAGCGAGGGCTTCGTCCACGCCATCCAGGAGCTGTTCGACCGGGCAGGCCCTTAACTGGTATACGACTTCCATCAGGCGGTCGAGGCCAAACTGCTCTTTTGCAGCGTTGATCGCTTCGGTGACGCCATCGGTGTAGAAGAGAACCATGTCCCCCGGCAGCAGATGGATGGTCTGGCTGGTATAGGACATGTGGGCGTCCATTCCCAGGGTCACCCCGGTGCGGGCCAGCAGTTGGAGTTGGTTTTTTTGAGCATTGTAATAGAGGGGTGGGTTGTGGCCGGCGTTGACGTATTCCATTTCACCGGTATCAGGGGACAGGCGGGCATAGAACATTGTCGCGAGGAGGCCCTGATGGGAATCCTGGCAGATGAGGCGGTTGGCCTGGCTGATCTCTTCCGCGAGCGGGCTGCCACGATTGACCGATGAGCGGATGGCGCTGCGAATGAATACCATAAAGAGGGCAGCGGGGAGGCCTTTATCAGTTACATCTGCGATTACGAGCCCCAGGCGCTGATCTTCGCGGATGAGATCATAAAAATCACCGGAAACATTGCGTGCCGGGCGCCAGCGGTTGCCGATACTCCAGCCTGGAAACCTGGGCATGGCGCGGGGGAGGAGGCTTTCCTGCACCCTGCGGGCCATCTGGAACTCGCGCTCGATCTTGGCTTTCTCGATCGCTAGCTGCCAGAGACGGGAGATTTCCAGTGCAGGGGCAATTTGCAGGCCAATGGCGTTGAGAAGTTTTAACTCGCCCGCAGAGAAGACCCGCTTCTCACTGTCGACCAGGAGGATTACGCCCTGAATGGATTTTTCGGTTTTCAGGGGCGCGCAGGCCAGGGAAATTTTGCGCCCATTCGCCTGATCAAAATAGTCTTCGGCCGAGACGGCATTGGCAAGCTCAGCCCTACCGCTTTGCAGCACCCGGTCGATGAGACAGCAGGAAGAAATGACCGCATAATCCTGGCCCAGAACGGCTGCCTTCTCAAGGGCCTCCTGGCCGGAAGGCCTGGATAAGAGGATCGCGGTCGCGGCGGGGATCATGCGGACAGCTTCTGCGAGGGCAACTTTGCTGATCGAGAGGGTGTCTGGCGATGAGACCAGGTGCTCGGATAAATGGTAGAGCAGGTTAAGCTCGCGATAACGGTCGATCAGCTCAGCCGCCATGGATTTTTTTTGAGCTTCCTGCCCGGCGGCGTAGCTGATCCAGGCGGCTACAGCCGCGGCAGGATCTCCGCCTGCCACCCAACCTGCCACCTGATCTTCCACCCAGACGGGATAGCGCTGCCTTCCATCTTGAGGCTCTGAACCGGCCAGCAGCCTGCCATCCAGGTCCAGGATCGCTATGCCGGCCCCGGCCAGGCCTTGCAGGATCCCACAGGTGAGGCGATAAAAATCCCCGTTGGGTTTCAGCAGCCTGGAAAGTGAAAATGCGGTCATCTCAGTGTACCAGGATCTTTTCCGCCAGGGATACGATCTCGTCGGGGTCGAAGGGCTTGGTCAGATACTGGTCGGCCCCACACTGCTGGCCGCGCAACCGGTCGAATTCCTGCCCTTTGGCGGTCAGCAGAACCACGTAAGTGGCGGCGGTGGTCTGATTTTCCTTGACCTGCTGGCAGACAGCAAATCCGTCCAAATTGGGAAGCATCACGTCGAGAAAAACCAGGTCTGGTTTTTTAGAGCGAATCAGGCGCAAGGCTTCTTCTCCATCTCCGGTGGCCAGGATTTCGACTCCATCGTCTTCAAAGTCTTCCAGGGTTTGAGCGATTAACGTCCGGATAAAGGCCTCATCATCGACAATCAATACTTTGGGTGGCATTTTACCTCCTCAATTGGACTCCGGTTTCGCAGGTATCTCATCCCGGGCAGCAAGAGTTTTTTCGAGGGCTGGCGAGTACACCGGAAGAGAAAAGAAAAAAGTGCTCCCCTTGCCGGGCTCACTCTTCAGCCAAATTTTCCCGCCGTGATACTCGACGATTTCCTTGCAGATCGGCAGACCCAGCCCGGTTCCCCTGGGCTTATTACTCAGTGTATCGCCAACCTGGCGGAATTTTTCGAAGATGAGCTCGTGGAACTCGGGAGCGATGCCGATCCCGTGGTCGGTGAGGCTGACGATCAACTCACCATCCAATCGCATCACCCGGCATTCCAGGGGGCTGTTTTCAGAGTACTTGACGGCATTTGAGATCAAGTTGATGACCACCTGTTCGAGGCGGTCGGCATCTCCATAAACCTGGGGCAGATGGGGAGGGATCTCCTGAATCCAGGTGAGCCCCTTCGACTCCAGCAGGGAGGAGGTTGCCCGAGCCGCGAGGGTGATCACTTCGGTTATGTTGAGCGGCGCGCGGCGCCAGGAAATTTTTCCGGAGCGGATTTTTTCCAGGTCGAGGAGATTGTTGATCAGCTTGGTCAGGCGGTCGCCTTCGGTGAGGATGATGGCCAGGTTTTCGTCCATCTGGAGGGCTGCTTTTTGCTGGCGGGCATCGTTCGCGGGCAGGTAAGGGGCTATGCGCTCCTGGAGGCGTTTTTGGGCAAGGCGAGCGAAGCCAAGGATGGAAGTAAGCGGCGTGCGCAGTTCGTGGCTGACGTTTGCCAGAAAAATACTTTGAGCCTCATTGGCCTTCTCGGCGGCGTCGCGGGCTTCTTTGGCGAGCGTGTACAGGCGGGCATTTTCCAGGGCGATCGAGGCCAGTTGGGCAAAGCGGCCCAATAGCTCGACCTCGGCATCACCGAATTCCCGCCCCTGATCCTGGAGGCCGTAAGCCAGTCCAATGACTCCCACCACCTGGTCGCCAGCCGTCAATGGAAACCCTGCCACACTGCGGATGAGGCCATGCTCGATGGTCTGGGCGCGTCCCTGCCATTGATCGTAATTGTTAATCACCAGGGGCCGGCCAGTTTCCCATATTGTCCCGCCCAGGCCTTCGCCACGCGTCAAGTAGCGGCCGACAAGGCGGTTCAGCAAGCCAATCCCGACTTTACATTCCAGCACTTCCCCCTCCGCGACGAAAATGAACCCGTGGGAGGAATGCATTAACTGGCCGGCGCGAGTGACCAGGGTTTCGAACAGGTCCTGCAGATCCAGGTGGCTGATCAAGCCCAGTGAAGTCTCGTGGAGCGCTTCCAGGTAAGTGTTCTGGCGGTGAAGCCCCTCCTGGGCCTGTTTGCGCATGCCGATTTCTTCTTCCAACTGGGAGTTGACCCGCACCAGCTCGGCGGTGCGCTCGATCACCTTTTGTTCCAGGTCTGCATAGAGCAGGCGCAACTGCCCGGTCATATTATTGAAACTTTGGGCGAGGAGGCCTACCTCATCGCCGGTCATCACCGGCACAATCTGATCCAGATCGCCGCCCGCGATCAGCCGGGCTTTTTCGGCCATGGTCAGAATCGGGCGGGCGATGCGCCGGGAGAGCAGATAGGCCAGAACGGCCAAAAACAGTGTAGACAACCCCCCGATTTCGATGATGGTCATCGCCATCTGGCGGGCGGGAGCAAACGCCTCGGCCTGGCTCATTTCCGCCATCAACGCCACCTGCCGGTCATCCAACCAGTTGTAATACCCAATGACGGGGACACCCTGATAGTTCGTATACAGCGCGGCGCCATCCTGGCCTTTCAAGGCGAGATCAATACCATAGGAACGAACGCCCCCATTCCTGTTTTTCGAATTTGAAGCCAGCATCGACGATACGAACTCATGTTGGGGGTTCACCAGGTAGGTCTCACCGCTCGAACCCAAGCCGGTCCTTTGAAGGATGATCCGGTCGAGGCGGGCCAGGTTCAAATCGCCAGCCAACACCCCCACCCGGCGCTTGTCCTGGTCGAAGAGGGGGGTGGCGATGGTAATCGTCGAGCGGCCGGTCCTGGTAGATATGTATACCGGCTGGACATAGGTCGCGGATTGGCCGAGAATAAAATGCGGGTCGTAGCGGTGGGACATGCCTTCGCGACCGGGCTCGGTAGAAAGCACGACGGTGCCGTAAAGATCAAGAATGAAAAGCTCGTCCGATTCGGAAAAGCCGGCCACCATGGATTTGAAGCGATCGATGAGGATCGAATGCGCGAGGATGCGGTCTTTCACAGAGGAAGACTCTCCCATTAGCACTCCGGCCTGGCCGGTCACATCGGATTGGGAGGCCAGGAAAACCAGGTCAACCCGCTGCTGATCGACCCAGCGATTGAGGCTGTCTTCTTTCAGTATTGAAACGGCACGCAAACGGTCGAAGATGGATTGGGTCAGGCTGCGGGTGGCCTGTAGGTAAGCCAGGTAACTGATCAGGCCGACAGTAGCCAGGAGGAGGAGAAGGGTGGTCCCAACCAGACGCCCCATTAAGGATTTGTTCCAGGAAGGAATGATCCTCTTCATCCGATAGTCTCAGGGGACCTGATGTAAAGAATTAATATCGAAGATTTTTGCCGGGCTGGTGAAATCCCCATGATAATATTTCTGGGATAAGGCCAGCAAGGTCCCATCCTGATGCATTTCCTGGACCAGGCCGTTCAGTTTTTCCAGGAATGGATATGGATCTTCGACGCTCTTCTTATCCAAAGCGATCCCGGAATAATCGTGATAGACGACTTCGGGAAGCTCCTTGAGGGGCAGACCGCTCTGGATGGCCAGGCGGCCGGTGTCGGGATCGGTCATCACGGCATCCAGATGATCTCCCGTATTCTCGCCGAGAGCTTTCAGCGCGGAGGTATCAGTATCGTAACCAACGATGATTGCATCTTTGATCTTGAAATCGATCTTCTCCCCGGGGATGGTTAGAGTCCCTTTGAGATAAGACTCATACGCGCAGCCAGCGCAGACACCGATTTTCTTTCCCGAGAGGTCGGAGGGGCGTGTAAACTGCGGGTTGTCTTTCTGCACGAAAAGGACTGCTGCGCCGCTAATATATGGCTGGGTAAATAAAAGCGTCTGCATGCGATCTTTGGTGATGACCATCGACCCGATGCTGACATCCCAGCGGCCGTCCCAATTTCCGGCGATGATCTGGCTCCAGCCCGGTGTGACAAAACAGGGTTCGACTCCCAGGCGACGGGCGATCTCCACGGCCACATCTACGTCGAAGCCACTGAGCTGGTTGGCAGTAAAAGTGGAAGGATCACAGGAAGTATCCTGCGCTCGCGGGAGGTTTGCGTGCAGTTCGGATTGGGGGGGATAACTGGCGTCGGTGGCGATGACCAGGACCTTTTTCTCCAGCACCGACCCGAGCAGTCCCGGGCTGGACTTGCTTTTGGCTACACTGACCATATTCGCGGGCGCACATCCAGCCAGGATGAACGCCACGAACAGCAAAAGAATTAGCAGATTTTTTCCAACCCCAAACTTGTGCATCTCAGGAGCTCCTCCCCAAAAACTCGCTTCCCCAAGACATACGAAAAAAGTCGGAATTGGATTGATATTATCACAATTACACACTATACACAACTTAAGCTAAGTTCGTCTGGCGGGCACATCCCTTCCTCTTGTATGTAATTTACAATCGAAATTGTCATATTATTCTTTATACAATTCCTCACATCGACTACAGACATATGTAAGTATATCGGCGTGGTCAACTTTGCTATAATTTGTTTGCGACCCTGGTTTGGTTGTCAGGCAACTTGTTTTCCTGTCTCAACGCCGAAAATCAACCGAACGATCAACATTCACCCACGATGTTCGAGAAGGAGACCATGGAGCAGGTTATGTACCGTATCCTAAAAAAGCAGGAAATGAGTGAAAGCGTGAAAATGGTCCTGGTCGAAGCCCCACTGGTAGCGAAGAAAGGGCTGCCAGGACAATTCGTAATTGTGCGCATTGACGAGAAAGGCGAACGGATTCCCCTGACGATCGCCGATTCGGACCCAGCAGAAGGTACTCTCACGCTCATTTTCCAGGAAGTCGGGAAATCCACCAGGCAAATGGGAACGCTCAGGGTGGGAGATGGGTTCGAGAACGTGGTCGGCCCGTTAGGGCGCCCGACGGAAATCGAGAATTATGGGATCGTGGTGGTCGTGGGGGGCGGCGTGGGGATTGCGCCGTTGTTCCCGATCACGCGGGCGCTCAAACAGGCCGGAAACCGGGTGATCTCGATCATCGGCGCGCGGGACAAATCGCTGCTGTTCTGGCAAGAGCGCATGTCGGAATATTCGGACGAAATGATTGTTTGCACTGATAACGGCTCGCTGGGCCGCAAGGCGCTGGTTACCGAACCGCTGCAGGAAATCCTGGCGGCGAGAGCGGATATCGCCAGGGTCTGGGCGATCGGGCCGGCGATCATGATGAAATTCGTGGCGCAAACGACGAAACCATATGGAATCCCGACCATCGTCAGCCTGAACACGGTGATGATCGATGGGACAGGGATGTGCGGCGGCTGCCGGGTGGTGATGGCCGGAGGGGCCAAATTCGTGTGCGTAGATGGCCCTGAGTTCGACGCTCACCAGGTGAATTGGGAAATCCTGCTGGCGCGGCTGGCTTACTACCGGCCGCAGGAAAAGGAAGCCCTGGAACGCTGGGAAAGCCACGTGTGCAATCTGGACCGGGCCCTGACAGTGGTGGAAAGGTAGAGTAAGATGGCGAAACCGATAATCCCCCACAAAGTCCCAATGGGCGAGCAGGCCCCCGAGGTGCGCAGGCGCAATTACCAGGAAGTCACCTACGGTTACACCGCCGAGCAGGCGATGGAAGAGGCCCGGCGTTGCCTGGAATGCGCCAAGCCGCTTTGCATGCGCGGCTGCCCGGTCAACGTCAATATCCCCGGCTTTTTAAAGCTGGTTGAGCTGGGTGATTTTCGCGGAGCAATCAACCTGATCAAGGAGACCAACGCGCTGCCCGCCGTTACCGGACGGGTCTGCCCGCAGGAAACACAATGCGAAGGCGTCTGCGCGCTGAATAAGAAATACGAACCGGTGGCGATCGGACGGCTCGAACGGTTCGTCGCGGATTGGGAAGCGGCGCAAGGGGCCATCCCTGCACCCGAGTTGAACGGGCGCAGTGCGAAAAAAGTAGCGGTGGTCGGCGCCGGTCCGGCCGGCCTGACCGTCGCCGCGGACATGGCGCGCCTTGGCTATTACGTGACGATTTTCGAAGCGCTTCACGAGCCGGGCGGCGTCCTGGTTTACGGCATCCCCGAATTCCGCCTGCCCAAATCGATCGTCAGGCGCGAAGTGGATTACGTCTGCAGCCTGGGAGTCCACATTCAAAAAGATTTCGTGGTGGGAATGACGGCTACCCTGGACGAGCTACTGGAGGAATTCGACGCGATCTTCCTGGGCACGGGCGCGGGCCTGCCCTGGTTCCTGGACCTGCCCGGCGAGAATCTGAGCGGGGTGTATTCGGCCAACGAGTACCTGACACGGTCGAACCTGATGAAAGCTTACCAGTTCCCTGAATACGATACTCCTATCGCGCGAGGGAAGCGCGTGGTGACGATTGGCGGTGGGAACACTGCCATGGACGCGGCCCGCACAGCGCTGCGGCTTGGCGCGGACGAATCGATCATCGTGTACCGGCGCTCGATGGCGGAGATGCCGGCGCGGGTGGAGGAGATCCACCATGCTGAACAGGAAGGCGTGCAGTTCCATTTACTGACCACGCCGCTCGGCTTTTACGGGGAAAACGGGCAGCTGACCCAGCTCGAATGCCTGAAGAACGAGCTGGGTGAACCGGATGCGAGCGGGCGCCGGCGGCCGGTGCCCATTCCGAACTCGAATTTCCACCTCGAAGCGGACGTGGCGGTAATCGCCATCGGGCAGAGCCCCAGCCCAATCGTCTCAAAGACAACCCCGGATTTATCGACCGGGAAGGGTGGGGTAGTCCAGGTGGACCAGACGACGATGAAAACCTCGAAGAGAGGGGTCTTTGCCGGCGGAGACGTGATCACCGGCGGCGCGACTGTTATCCTGGCGATGGGGCAAGGGAAGATCGCAGCAAAGGCGATCGAGGAGTATTTGCGAACAGGCGAGTGGTAAGAATTATTTGAAAAGGGAGGGTGAAAGCATCCCTCCCTTTTCTTTTTCCCATTTGAAAAAACTTAATGCTCATTCCGTTTTACAATAAGCTTGAAAAGAGGCAGTATCAAGAGCATTTTCAGAAGTTTGCTTTGGATCATTATATTGACCAGCGTGCTCGGCTGTCAGGTACAGGCTGGTACTTCGATTCCTCCGACTGTAATCCCTGGCGCTCCGATGAAGATCCTGGGTCAACATCGTTATTTGGTGCATCAGCAATTGGTATTAGCTAATGAAGGACCGGGTCAGCCAGAGAAGCAAAATATTTGGGTGGCATTAATTCGAGATTTTCCTCCTTATCAGACGGTGCCGTCTATGGAGATTACTCCGAAAGATTATCAGTTGGTGATCGACGAATATGGAAATCATTATGCTGAGTTTGATTTTTCCGGACAACCCTCGGGCGCAACCCGAGTAGTGAAGATCGATTATCAGGTAGTGGTAAACGAATTGGAATACAATTTGTCAGATTGCCAGGGGAAACTTCTAAACGATTTTAACCAACCAGAGCTGCATATCGAATCTGCTAATCCCCAAATTGTGCAGCTTGCAAAGATACTGTCACAAGACAAAGGTACTGTTTGTCAGCAAGTGCGAGCATTTTATGACTACACTGGCAATACGCTGGTCTATACCCCTAATGGAGAGAACTGGGGAGCGCAAGCTGCATTAGGGCCCATGGGTTCTGACTGTACCGAATACACTTCCTTATTGATGGCGCTCAGCCGGTCGCAAGGCATTCCGGCACGCTATTTTGAAGGATTGCGGTACCTGAACAAGGAAACGGATGCCAGTACAAATATTCCACACGCGTGGCCGGACGTGTACCTGCCATCCGCCGGCTGGACCGCCATGGATCCCACCCTGGGACGAGCGCCGGTCAACCGGGACACCTATTTTGCCCACTATACCCCAGACCACATCATTGTCACCATGGGGGTGAGCCCTTCTGTGTTGCGCGGCAGAAACTATTGGACACATCTATACTGGCCGGGCAACAGCACACAGATCCGCGTAACCGCAGATTGGAAAATCGAAGCGAAAGGTAATGCCGGATCAAATTAATCGGCCCGCTTGCGCAAATATTGATGCATGATTACCGACAAAACAATGATTAAGCCGTAAATGAACTGGGTCCAGAATCCGGTCAGACCGACGGCGACTGTGGCGGCTTCGATGGCGCCGATGATGAAGGCGCCGAGGAAGGTTCCCAAAATTGTGCCGGTACCCCCGATAACGGATGTGCCACCCAGGTAGACGGACGCCATTGTGCTCAGCAGATAGCCATCGCCCAGGCTGGGCCAGAAATAAGCGACATAGAAGCTGGCCACGACGCCGGCAAAGGCCGAAAGCATACCGATCAGCATGAAAGCCTGGATGCGGGTTCGTTTGGTGTCAACGCCCATCAGTTCAGCGCTGTTTCGGTTGTCGCCGATCAGGTAGATGTGCGCGCCAAAGCTGTGGCGGTTGAGCAGCAACCACCCCAGGATTGTGATTACGATTAACCAGATCATCTGAGCAGGGAAATATCCGCCGATCTTGCCGACCAGCATGGGGTAAAAGATAGTACCTTTAATAAACTCCAGAGAGTAGTTGGCGCCTTGTGTCAGCACCAACACCGCCCCGCGCCATAAGAATTGGGTGCCGATGGTGACGACCAGGGATGGGATGCCAAAATATACGATGATCGCGCCGTTGATCCAGCCTACGAGGGTGCCCATCAATAGAGCGGCCAGGATAGCCAGGAACACCTGGATGGTTGGGTTATGGACAAAGCTTGTCCAGGTATAGGTGAAATAAAATGCCACCATTCCCATCCCCATCACCGAGGGAAAGGAGAGATCCATCTCCCCGGAGATTACGACGATCGTCAGGGGAATAGCTATGATGGCAAAGAAGGGTATAGATTCCATGAAGGCTGAGTAGATCTGCGGGGCTAAAAAGGTTTTCGGCGCCGAAATGATAAACAGGAGCCAAAGTAAGATAAAGACGCCCAGAATCCCCAGTTGAGCGCTGTTCCTGCGCGCAAAGCTGCGCAGATTAAAGGGCACTTTGTAATGCTGGGTGACTTCAGGTACGATTCCGCTGGTTTCAGATCTCATTGTATCCAACCTTATCCATTGATTAATCCAGGCTTCCGGTTTCCGCAACCTTGACCATCTTGTCCATTAACTCGGTCAAGCCAATCTCCTTGGTTAAAAGCTCGCCGGCAACTCGACCCCGGTCGATGACCACCACACGGTCGGCGACGTTGTAGACGTGCAGAATGTTATGGTCGATAAAAATGGCCGATTTCCCTGCCTGTTTAATGCCGTTCACGAAGTTAACCAGCTTGGCCGTCTCTTTAAGCGAGAGTCCCATCGTAGGTTCGTCGAGGATGATGATTTCGGCGTCGAAGTACAGAGCTCGTACGATGGCTACGCCTTGTTTTTCACCGCCGGAAAACTTTCCAACGCGTGCATCCGGGTTGACTGCCCCGGAAGTAAAACCCATGGATTGGGTCATCAACCGGTAGGTTTCGTCACGCATTCCTTGGATGTCCAGGAAACCCATGGAGTTGCGGAGCTCGCGTCCCAGAAAGATATTTCGCCAGAGGGTTTGCCGCTCGGATAGGGCCCGCTCTTGATAAACGGTTTCCACACCCAATTCTCTGGCCTTGGGAACCGTCAGGTTTTCCACTTTCTTGCCGTTAAAATAAATTTCACCTGAGGTGGGCTGATAGTAGCCGGTGATGATTTTAATCAAGGTTGACTTACCGGCGCCGTTATCGCCCAGCAGGCCGACAATTTCATTGCGGCCCAAATGAAAGTTAATATTTTCAAGCGCTTGAACTTCGCCAAAGGATTTTGAAACGTTTCTAAGTTCGAGGCGGTACTCTTCCATAAATCCAACTCCGATCCGTTATTATATTCCCATCAACTCAAGAATGGCACACCTCAGAGAGAATGACAAGGGCTAAATGACAAGTCGTGGATCAGGCGCCATTTAGCCCTTGCCTGTTTGGTTAGAACGAAGCGTGTTTCCACGCTGCTGCTGACCAACGAGATAATCTCGTGGTCAAATGCTTTTACGTTAGCGAATCTGCTTCTGCACCAACGCGGCGAGTTGGTCGATGTTATCCTTGTCGGCGAAGCCCGCGCCCGTGTCGATCTGAAGACCCGCGAACCCGTAATGCTTGCTCAGGCAGATTTGCAGAACCCCAAAGTAGCCTTGCAGATACTGCTGCTGGTCAATGACCAGCTGGAGCCACCCGCCTTTGATGGCTGTGACTGCGTTACCGGACATATCGAAGCCGGCAGCGTAGACTTCACCCGGCTTCTTCCCGGCGGCTTCCAGGAATGTTTGCACGGTGCCCGTCAGGTTACCGTGATCGGTGACCATGAGTTTGATGTCTGGATTGGCAGAGAAAATGCCGGTAAAGGTAGGAACGCCTGAAGCTGCGCTCTTGTTGGTGGCGTCATCAATTTCCTGGTAGATGACTTTCAGGCCAGCTTTTTCGAGAGCATCCTTTACGCCTTTCGTGCGCTCACCGCGGCCAGCCTGCGATATCAGGCCCCACAAGAAGGCTTTGTCGCCAGATTTGACGCCCGAGCGCTTCACGGCTTCCTGACCCAGGGCATAACCCGCCTGGTAGAGGACGGCGCCAGCGTAGCCGAAGCCCTTGCTGGCGTACTTGGCCTGTGCGTCTGGCAACTGGGTGTTCATGCTGGTCACGATAATGCCCTTCGATTCCGCATCGTCGATCAAGGGATCGAAAGCCTTATCTCCAGGGTGGCCCATAATGGCGATCCCATCGGGCTTGGTGGCGACAGCCTGGGTGAACTGACTGGTCATCTTGGAGGGATCCCAGTCAGACCACACGTATTGGACGTTCGCGCCGGTATCGGCAGCGGCTGCCTTGGCGCCGTTATAAACGACCGTCTCAAAACCGCCCCCAGCCGAACCGCCCGGGAAGAAGACGATCTTCGTATCGGAGCACCAATTGGTTCCAGCAGCAGGTGCTCCGCCTTCAGTAGCAGCCGGGGCACCCGGGGCCGTTGTCGGCGGGGCGGCCTGAGCCTCGGTCGGGGCTGGGGCCTGGGTTGCCGTTGGGCCGCAGGCCGCTAACCCAAGCGCCAGGAGAACAATAATAATTATGCTTTTTGAGACGAGCTTGAACATTTCATCCTCCTCATGTTTCTGAAAATATGTTGGTGGACTTTTATTCTTTGGCTCACAGGGTCATTGGTTTTTTTCTTCGCTGGGGACCTCCTTTTGTCTAAGGACGACTTTTCGGATTGAATGACGAAAGCCATTCCGCTCGAGAAATGGCTTTATCAGGCTCGTAAAGAACTGGCCCGAACAATTAAATCCGGCTTAACCAGCCTAACGGATGCCTCATTTGGCATCTTTGATCGACGGTTAGCCTCAATTGTTGCATGCAAGGCCTGTACAGCGATACGGCCCACCTCAGAAAGTTGCTGATAAACCGTGGTCAAGGGGGGCCAAAAAAATTCTGATTCGGGAATATTGTCAAATCCGGCTATCGCTAAATCTTGAGGAACACACCAGTCCAACTCGTGAACCACGCGCAACGATCCCAAAGCAATCTGATCGCTCGAGGCAAACAGTCCATCGATATGCGGCTCCTGCATGAGGAGCTTTCGCATTGCTTGCTCCCCACCTGAAGCTGACCACTCGCTTTCAACGACCAGAGATGGGGAAGGCGTTAGATGAGCCTGCTCTAATGCAGTTTTCCACCCGCTGTATCGCTCGCGGGACTCCCACCAGGTCATCGGCCCTGTAATGATGCCTATTTTGCTCCGGCCTTGATCAATCAAATGCTGAGTAGCCTGCCTGGCACCATTCTGGTTGTCCACAGCCACGATCTCGAATCCTGGTCTTGGCGCCATGGTAAGAAAAACAATTGGGGGTAAGTGCTCTAATCGACCTTGTTCCAGCCAGGCACGATTATTTCCTACCTCAGGCACTGCCCAAATGATCCCGTCGACACGGTGGGAGACGAGTGTATCTAAATTGCTATCTTGATTGGGATCATCCGGCTTACATAGCAGATTAAGAAACAAGGAATATCCAAGTTTGTTCGCTTGATTCTCTATACCAACTAAAACGCGGGACGGGCCGAAGTAATCGATCCCCCAAGCCACAACTGCCAGAGTATTGGTTCGGTTATTGACAAGGCTACGTGCCAGGATGTTTGGGTGGTATCCGAGTTGATCAATCGCATCTTGAACACGATGGCGGGTTTTTTCGCTGATCTCACCCTGATTATTGACAACACGCGATACAGTCTTTGTCGAGACGCCGGCAAAAATGGCTACATCTCGCAACGTAATGCGCAGGGGATGTTTTTCCGATAAGGACGATGATGATCCAAGCTCACGATCGCTCATCTTGTTGGAAATTCTTGGAACACTGTGGCTATGAAAAGATGTGGAAAAAGTCCTTAACTGTCGTCATCGTTGGCGACAGCGATGTCATTGTCATTGTATAAATATTCTTCTCATTTGTCAACATGAAATCTTCGGTGATTACCCACAAATAGGAAGGGAATAGAAAGCTCTGCTCGAACGTGGTAAATTGAGGTTGCGAAACCAAATTTATCGTTAGGAGCAGAGCCAGAATGAATATAGCACTAGAAACCAGCCTTGCCAAGTTACCGAT
>DATKLX010000053.1:0-10490 GCA_035542155.1 Anaerolineaceae bacterium | reverse complement strand
CGACCAGCCAGCCTCGTTGCGCCCATAGCCGCTGCCAGTCCGTGGTGTCGATCAACCAGCCAAACGCCCAGGCAGCACAGAGGATCATCGGCGTGGCAATGTGCACGGTCAACCAGGGCATCTTTTCCCCGGCAATAGAATACGCCGCCAGGCTGGAAAACGCCCAGTAGAGCAGCAGCGCCATCATCGGGAGCTTTTCCTGGACAAAATATTCGTCCGTGTGGACGTGCGTGGCCGGATCGCCGTCCGGCATCTCTTCCGTCTCTGCAACCCGTTCAGGTGGAAGGATCGTTTCGCCTGCTGGTTCGTCCGCGGTTTCAGCTTCTTCTTCTTTCACCGCCGGCTCTTCCACAAATGGTCCGCCGAAGCCCCGCTTGGCAATCGCCAGACCTAGCGCCAGCAGGGTGCCAAGCAGCGGAAGATACTCGTACATCGGCACCTGGACCAGGGCAAAGAAATACCAGGGCTGGCTGCCGCGCTGGACGCCTTGCTGGGTCAGCCAGTATCCCAATGAGCCAACGATCCCGGTCAGGAAACCAGCTCCATTGGTGAACATCGTTGTATAGAAGACGGTGAATATGGCGTAATACAACGCTGCATTGCCCAACCAGGCCTTGCGTTTCCACCACAGCCCGATCGCCGCCGAGAGGAGGAACAGGGCCAGGACGACGGCCCCAATCTCTACCATGGTGACTGTGGTCAGGTTGTTCACCTCGGTGGCGTTGACCGGGATCTTCACTCCCAGCAGTTTCAATGGAAAAGCCGATAGGGATGGAAGGACCAGCGTGCCCAGCAGGATGAGCAGGTCAAAGGACCGCTCTTTGCGCAGGTTATTCAGACCGTACCCCGTGGCCAGGAAGTATACCGAGGCTACCCCCAGGACGACCCCGAGGCCGACTACTCCCTGCGGGAGTTTGGATGGCGGCAGGACAGGCTGCTCTCCCGGCGTTACGGCCGTCGGAGAGTTTGCTTGGGGTGGTTGGTTCGCAGCGGGGGTCTCGTTGCCGGTCTGTCCTTTTCCAGTGAGCATCCCCAGGCCAAGCCCGACCCCCACCAGGATGATCGCCGCCAGCAGGATCAGCAGGAACGGTCTGACCTTCTCCGGCTTGACCCAGGGCCGGTTCAGCACCCGCACCAGCAGCAGCACTGCCAGAAAGAACAGCGCCTGCGCTGAATAAATAAATGAAGTCTCTTTCGAGCAAACGTGCATCACCACGGCCAGGGTGAACAGGTACAGGTATCGCGATCGGCCTGTCTCCAAATAGCGCAGGATCGCAAAGAGCATCACCAGCAGATACAGTGCGATAAAAGCTTCATTGCGCGTATACCGGCCGTAAAAGGACAGGTAGGGTGAAATTAACAGGAGAAACGCGGCCACCAAGCCGCCGGTGCGGCCGAAAAGGCGCCGGAAGAGCAGCCAGCCAAGGAGGACGGTGGCGACGCTGAACAAAGCCGCAGGAACCCTGGATGAGAAATCACCGTCACCGAGAAGAAAATAAGATAGCGCGACGATGTGGAACTGGAACGGTCCATGCGTGATCGGATCGTGCTGGTAGCCCTGGCCTTGGTAAAGGGAGAAAGACGGGACGACATGGTTCGTCTCGTCGTGGCTCATCACCCGTTCGCCCAAGATATAGAATCGGCTGAAAATCGCCAGGATTATGATCAGGGTTATCAGAAGAGTTTCTAGATTGAATGCGGGAAGATAGCTTGCGAGTGGACGTTCCAGCCAGGATGTGCGCTCTTTTTCGATTTGCATAGATCTTTTTAGGTTGCGAGAGATACCCTTCGAAACTGAGGGTTCAATGACTTCTGCAGTATCTTGTGACTATACTTGAAACTCTGTTTTCTGGCAAGGAGAATTTCTCCGCAGCCTTGCGCCGTGCCGGGGGCCATTCACGTTTTGGGGCGAGAAAATCACCCCCCTTCCGTCCCCCCATTTTTGCCAGTGGATATCTGGCTGGCAACACAAATTCCCTCTGACAAAAATGGGGGGAAACCGGGCGCTTCGCCCGGAGGAGAGTAGAAAACGTTTATCTTGCCCCAGAATTAATATGCACCCGAGAAGTGAGTTTTCAAGCCGCAGCGTTTAGAGTATGGTATAATCTTTGCGCGTCGGGGGTTGCACCCTCGCGCCGCTCGGAGAGGTCGCATAGTTGGCCTAGTGCGCTCGCTTGGAGAGCGAGTAGTCGATGAGACTCGTGGGTTCGAATCCCACCCTCTCCGCCAGAATTTAAGTTCTGGAAACGAGGAAATCGCGAAAATCGATCCCCTCGTTTTCTTGATTTAAATGGACGGATCGCTGGCTTCATTTCAAAACCCACTCTTTTCATTGCAAATCTGAAGTAAGATTAGTGATCAACCCTCCCGGCAAGCTTAAAATTCGTTTATTCGTTTCATATTCGTTGACGGCTTGCCAGGTCAATCTCTTTTTGGGGGTTTCCGTATGACCTTAAGTAAGATCCGCTTGCGCGAACTTGGCATTCAAATTGGCCAGCTTCCTCCCGGCCCGAACAACGCGATCACCGATGTTCCTGGTGTCCTGGTCGGACAGACAACCCTGATCCACGATGAGCCCACGGCCATCCGCACCGGGGTCACGGCCATTTTCCCCCGACCCAACCTTCATGAAGATGGGGTCTTTGCGGGTCTGTTCAGCTTCAACGGGATCGGTGAGATGACGGGACTGCCATTCATCGAAGAGACCGGGATCCTCCCTTCCCCTGTGATCCTCACCAATACCAATCAGGTGGGAATGGCCTACGACGCAGTGGTCCGTTATGGGGAGCGGAAATACGGAGGGTTTGTTTTCAAGCTCCCTGTGGTCGCTGAAACCTACGACGGCTGGCTGAACGATATCAGCACTTTCCCGTTGAGTGAAAAAGATGTGGTCGCCGCGCTTGAGTCTGCGCATTCAGGGCCGGTGGATGAGGGCAACTGCGGCGGCGGGACTGGGATGATCTGCTACGAGTTTAAAGGCGGGACCGGGACGGCTTCCCGCCAGGTGGAAATTTTCGGCCAACGTTATACCGTTGGCGCTCTGGTCCAGGCCAATCACGGCGAGCGCCCCCACCTCATGATTGCCGGCGTGCCGGTCGGCCGCGAGCTTGGCTTCGATGTTGTCCCTTCTCCCTGGGAAAGGCCGCCGGAGACCAGCTCGATCGTCATCGTCCTGGCCACAGACGCTCCCCTGCTCCCCAACCTGTGCAAACGGCTGGCGCGGCGCGCGACTGTTGGTCTGGCTCGCACCGGCGGCTTTGGCCTGGCAACTTCGGGGGATCTTTTCCTGGCCTTCTCCACCGGGAATCATATTCTCCGCAGAGATGGACCCCTGCACCTGGCGACCATCCCCGCTTTCAGCACCGATTCTCTGGTGATCGCTGTGACCGAGGCAATCGAAGAGGCCATCTTGAATGCCCTGGTGGCCGCCGAGACCATGACCGGTCTCCACGGTCGTATTGCCTATGCGCTGCCCCACGCTGCCCTGGTCGAAGTCATGCAGCGGTACCACCAGGGTTGATTTTATGGTATACTCACAGCCTGTTATTTGGAAATGAAGTTCGCGCCGTTGGCGGAGCACTCAGCCTGCGGCTTCATGTCCATGATCGTCTCAAAGGTGCGACCATCCGGCACCCCTTTGAGGCGTTTTTATTCTCAGCAGGAGTATTTTTCGAATGCAGTGGATTCGGGATTATCGACCCCGGCCGGAAGAAAGCCGCCTCTACCGGAACGCCTTGATCGTCACCGTGGCGGGCAACGTGTTCCTGGCAGTGAGCAAAGGAATAGTGGCCTACCTGTCCCGATCCGTCGCTCTCTATGCGGATGCTGCCAATTCGGCATCCGACGTTCTCTATTCCATGTTGATGGTTTTAGGCCTGTGGATGTCGCAGCGCCCGCCAGACCTCTCCCATCCCCAGGGCCACAGCCGCTTCGAGCCGCTGGTTGGCCTGGCGGTGGCCTTTTCGATGGCCTTTGCCGGTTACGAAGCCGCGCGCGCCTCTCTGGTGCGCTTCCAGACCGGCGGTCTGGCGGTCGAGCCCGGCCTCCCGACCCTGATCCTGCTGGTGAGCGCGGCCGTGAAAGCCGGTATGTTCCTCTACATCCGCGGGATTGCGCGGAAACTGGGCAGCCCGGCCCTCAACGTCACCGCCCGCGACCATCTCAGCGACGTCCTCACCTCTGTCGCGGCCTTCGTCGGCATTTATGGTTCGAAGTATATCCATCCGCTCGCTGATCCCATCGCTGGTTTTCTGGTCGCCGCCTGGATCTTCCGCGCGGCATTTGGAGCAATCCTCGAAAACATCGGTTTTCTCACCGGCGCCGGCGCTGACTCCGGGCTGCGCGATCGAATCGTGCAGATCGCTGCCGAAGTTCCCGGCGTGACCATGGTCCATCACACCATGACCGACTACGTCGGCCCCAGGCTGGTGATCGATATGCACATCAACGTGGACGGCGAGATAACCCTCAACCAGGCTCACGCCATCGCAGATCAGGTGATCGCTCGCCTCGAAGCCCTTCCGGAGGTCGACCGGGCCTACGTTCACGTCGAGCCCCAGGGTTGGGAAGATCCGCCCCACGAGCCGGTCGATTCGGCGGGAAATCCCAGCTCCGCCCGCTGAAGCGATCCCCAAAACCATCTGCTCCCCTCTCGATCCTCTGGACCATCCAGCGCTGGATTTTTCTCTACACCCTGATGACCGGCGTGTTCCCCGGGCAGGTCAATCCACTGGCGCCGGTCACGGTCAGTACTTCCAGGCCCAACCGGTCGAATACCCGCCGCGGATCATCGCCTTCTTCGACTACTGGCTACCGGAGAAGAATAGCTTGGGGCAGTTGAGAATAGCGAAAGATAGCCAGATGCAGTGAAAACCAGCGAAGAAACTAACCAAGGAGTCGTCAAGAAATAACTCCGTAGTTACTTTGCCATAGAACTTGCTTCATGTCATTGCGAGGCGGGGCGGTACAAAGATAATCCAGGGGGAATAGCCTGGCCATCCTACCCGGCGAAGCAACCACCTAATCCACCCAGGTGCGAGTCCCGAAATTTTTTATCGTGCAATCAGGGGGAAAAAAGAAGAAAACGGAAAGAGAATCTTAAAAACAGCGGCTCGAACATTAATCAATCCATACCCATAAACATTGTTTGGAACGGTGCTGCCGGTATCTCCACCACAACCTTCGGTCGTGGTTAAATGCTGAGCTGTATCCTCAAATAGCGCCTGAGTTGCATCTACATCTCCGCGCAGAGATGGAACCGCCGACCATAACAGCGCCACCGCCCCGGCGACGTGCGGGGTCGCCATGGATGTCCCACTCTTATTGCCATAGCTGTTTCCCGGTATACTCGACCAAATACCTGCATCACTACCTTTGCCTGTACCAGGGGTAACCAGGTCTGGTTTACGCCGGCCAGACCCATCGGATTTAACTGGACCACGGCTGGAGAAGGTTGCGATCTGATTGTCAGGGTCTGTTGCGCCAATAGTGATGGCTGACGGCTCCAAACTTGGTGGATCAGCTATCGTTGAACAGCCTGGTCCCTCATTCCCGGCCGCGACGGCCATAAATATCCCGGCTGCACGCATATTGGCAACAGCTAGAGTTAAACTGCTCGTCGTGCAGTATTCATACTGAGGGTCTTGCGGATCAGATGGACAGGTATACGAGTTGCTGACCACGTCCGCGTGCTTAGTCGCATCCTCGTTTGGCGCCAGAAAAAACTCTAAGCACTCGATGTAAGTAGAAGGCCGCCCCACCCCCTGGTCCATATTGCGACAGCCCATCCACTTCGCCCCGGGCGCCACGCCGATCTGGTTTGCTCCTCCATCCGAACCCACCGCGATCCCGGTCACGTGCGTCCCGTGCCCATAGTCGTCGCACGGAGCCTTGAGCGCGTAGCCGCAGGGATTGCTGGTCGACCCAACCGTATTTTGATCGTGGATGGCGTCGTGCCAGGTGTAGGTATGGTCGGCGCTCGTCCCGTTCCAGCCCAGGTAATGCTCTTTCAACGCCGGGTGGTCCCACTGCATCCCCGTATCGGCAACCCCGACGCGGATCCCCTGCCCGGTATAGCCCAGCGCCCAAACATCGGGTGCGTGGATCTGTTTCACGTTCCAATTGATCCCCTGCGTGGCAGCAGGTGAGATTTCAGCCCTGGCTCCGGCATCCGGTTCGGGCAAAGGAACCCGGAAAGCTAGGTTCGATTCGATTTCGAGCACGTCCGGCCGCGCCGCCATAGCCTCCACAACTGCCCGCTTCCCCTTCACCGCGATCAGGTTGGCGATCCAGAACGGCTGAGCCTCCGCCCCGAGCCTTTTCAGCTCAGATAACACCGCCGGTTGCCAGCGGTCGGCAGCGGCGCGCAGCCCCGAATAGACCTCCTGCGCCACCAGCCCCCGAAAATGGGCTTGATCCCCCGGCGCAGCTTTCTCCATCGCTGACCTTGTTCTGGCGGTCAGGGCTGGCAAATCCGCCTGCGACCGGAGGACTACCAGAAAATCCCCGTTCTGTTCCCTGGCGGTATCCGCCAGGACTTGGGGAGCAACGTGGACAGAGGGTAGAGCCGCCGGGGTGGAGGTGCTGCCTAGGTTGAGCGCGAGAGCGAGACAGGCAAATGCGCGAAACAGGTTTTTCATCACCAGATGGGATAGAAGCAGTGAATCAGATCGAATGCCGGACGAGGCGGGCCACGATTCTCTCGCGAGTCTGGTAACCAGACCACTGTTCCTCCGCCTCCCCCTTCGTAAACAGGATCAGCGTAGGAACGGCGGCCACCTGGTATTTCATCGCCGTGCGCACGCTCACATCCACGTCGATTTTAACGATCCGGAGCCTTCCGGCCAGTTCCTCTTCCAACTGGCAGAGGATCGGCTCCAGCATCTTGCAGGGTCCGCACCATACCGCGCTAAACTCGACCAACACAGGGACAGCCGAACCCAGAACCCGGTTTTCAAAATCGGCTTCGGTGACTTCTCTCAGCTCCCTCATCGGGCGTTCTCCTGCTCGTAGTATACCGGAAAAAGGACGTATCCGATAGTTGACGCAGGGGGGATCGCATGATAGAATTGCCGCGTTGGCCCATCCCGCAGTGGGCCGCGGGTGCGTAGCTCAATGGTAGAGCAGTGGCCTTTTAAGCCATTGGTTGAGGGTTCGAGCCCCTCCGCACTCACTCAATAGCATAAAACGACCGAAATTTAGGCGAAAACGGAATTATTTACAACCAAGACCTGCTTTTTGGGCAGGTTTTTGCATTTAATTTTCCAAGTGGAGGGCAGCGTCTGCCCTCCACTTGTTTACCCATCTTCTTCCATTTCCTCCGAAATTTTCGAGAGATTTCTCATCGATCCTTAGTTATTTCTTGCGGCTCTGCATTAATCTGATTTATGCAGCTCGTTATTGATTCTGCCGATCGGTTGTTCCACGGGCTTGCTTTCAGGTGAAAGCGCATTGTTTGTCCTGCCAACGGGTGGTGTTGCCGGCTGTCCTCCACCGTGCAACGCGTTGTTGACCCGATCGATCTCTTGCTGGGTTTGATCTGTCGGTTGGTCAACCCAGTGTTCGGGCTCATTGTGGACCCTACCGATCAGCTCATCTTCCTTGACATTATTCTCCTTTGCGTTCATTTTGTCAGACATAACGTAACTCCTTTCAAATCACTCACGAATTCTTGCTCACAAACATGATGGCTCTTTGTTATTTCTCAGGGGGGAATGAAAAAGCCACATTCAGGCACCGCGTATTCTCAGAATTTGCACGGCAGTTTCAGTTTGGATGGGGTTAATTCAGATTGCGACCTTCATTTTGAAGCTGAGCTTCCCGTGTAGTGTGGGTTCCGCTGAATCTCCTGTTCTTTGATGTTTATGGCTTTCATTATAGAAAGAATTTGCATTAAAGTCCTTAATTAAATCTATTAAGAGCCTAACTAACGTCTTAAGATTCGGCTATTTCCCCAGGTCGATTCTCGATTTTTTACCACCATCCAATTTCGACCCCCATGATTATCGTATAGCGATATAATAGCCTCAGCTTGTTATTATCCTAAATCCGATCCTATAAATCATGTTTCAGCCCGCTCTTTTATCTCTTTCGATTGAGGGTAGTCAAATGTCAAAAAATATCTTATTGGTCGATGACGATGCGCTCCTTCGCCGCAGCCTGGCTTTTCGATTGGAAAAAGCCGGATACCACGCGAGCACAGCAGCCAATGCGGAGGAGGCGATCAAACAGGCCGGTGCGAATCCACCCGACCTGGTGCTCCTTGATATTGGGCTTCCAGGGATGGATGGGCTGGATGCGATGCGGCGTTTTCACAATGATATCCATATTCCGGTTATCTTTCTTACAGCACGTGATCGTGAGCTGGATGAGGTTTTAGGCCTGGAGCTTGGCGCAGATGACTATGTCACGAAACCCTTCGAGCTGGATGTGCTTTTAGCGAGGATCAAAACGGTCTTGCGCCGGGCCGTTTCTGCAAATCCAAGCGCCACGAAACCCGCCCCAATCAAGATCGGTAAGCTGTGCATCGACCCCGTTGCGCATACCGTCACGATGAATGAGCAAGAATTAGAGCTAGCTCGCCTCGAATTCGGCTTGCTCTACACCCTGGCCTCTGAAGCAGGGCAGGTCATCTCGGTGGACGACCTGCTGGCCCGTGTTTGGGGAGCAGAGTTTGTAGGAGAACCGCAAGTTATCTACGTCTATATTCGCTTATTACGCGAGAAATTAGAAGAAGACCCGAACCACCCGCGCAGAATCATTAATGTCCATGGGGTGGGATATAAATTGGTCAAAGAACAGTTTGAATAATGCTCCGTTCGCTTCGCAACTGGCTCATCCTCAGTCATATCTTGCCGCTATTGATCGTGATTCCCTTGCTGGGGATCACCTTGAATTATGTGTTGGAGACACGATTTCTCATTCCGCAATTAACCAGGACAATATCTGGCAATGCCTTGCTGATTGCCGAGCTCAGCCAGGGCCAAGCTGACGTGTGGAATAATTCTTCAAATGCCCAGACCTGGTTGCAAAGAATAAATCCTGGCCTGGCTTCACGGGTGATGTTCTTGACTCCCGATTGCCGTTTATTGGCTACCAGCAACCCGGCTGATGCGGGGCGCATCGATACCGCGCTTGGCGCTGAATGTCAGGCTGTTATTCAAAGTCAAAATACGGTTATTAAATCAAATTTATATGACACAAATCTCAACGCGAATGTGATCGATGTGTTAGCCCCGGTTATTGGAGCAGATCAGCAAATGATCGGCATCGTCAGATTGACATATCCTTATGCTTCCACTTTTATGCAATTATTCGAAGTCCGATCTCTCATTGCTGCCTTTTCTCTTCTTGGAATTACGGCCGGAGTGACTATCGGTATCTTCCTGGCGTTGAAGATCAGCAAACCAATCCAACAAGTGACTACCGTGGTTTATAACCTGGCACGCGGAGTACAGCGGGAGCAGCTTCCCGAGAAAGGCCCGGAGGAGGTAAAACTCCTCTCCGAAGGGGTCAATTTCCTGATCACACGCATGGAAAATCTCGAGCAGGCGCGGCGGAGGTTGTTATCTAATCTGGTCCATGAGCTCAGCCGTCCATTAGGTGCGCTCCGCTCCGCGAACCAGGCGATCCTTGAAGGGGCCGACAAAGACCCCCGGTTTACTCACGAGTTGCTTGTCGGCATGGATGAGGAAATGGGCCGGCTGCAGAATTTGCTCCAAAGCCTGCGCCAACATTACGATCAGGCGCTAGGAACGCTGGAATTAAACCGCCAGGCTATTCCTTTGTTTGAGTGGATTTCCCACCTTGTGTTGCCATGGCAGGAGGCTGCCCTTCAAAAACAATTGAAATGGGAGGTCTCCATTCCCAGGGATCTCCCCACAATCTATGCTGATCCGGTCCGCTTGGCGCAGGCCGTCGAAAATTTGATCAGCAATGCGATTAAATTCACACCAGTGGGGGGGATGGTTTCGATAACCGCCGGGTGTAGGAACGAGATTTTTTGGATCCAGGTGAGTGATACTGGACCGGGTATCCCAGAAGAGGAACAAAACAATATTTTCACCCCCTTTTATCGTGGAAACCAGAGACGTCGCTTTCCTCAAGGGATGGGTCTGGGCCTGAGCATCGCTCGCGATATTACGATTGCCCATGGGGGGAAATTAGAGCTGGACAGCGCCCCCGGCAAAGGAACCAGTTTTAAACTTTCCTTACCGATCCTTCATTTGAACACGAAATCTGGTATCAACCATTAATCAGACCAGAGGGTGATTGCTCGAGAGCATAGGCTTTGGGTCGCCGGGCAGATGCCTTAAGATTTAACTAGTTTTTGGTGCGAAACTCGACGATACGCATTTTGCCTAGCCAATTTCGCTTGAACCTTACCAATTGATCACGCCTTCGCAGTCACCTTTTTGCCGATCACGAACAGATTGGCCGTGATCACACCCCAACCGACCCATTTCTCAGAGCCGGTTTGGTTATGATCTCGA
>DATKLX010000052.1:0-45658 GCA_035542155.1 Anaerolineaceae bacterium | reverse complement strand
GTTGATAATGCGTTATACCCGCTGGGCGTTCTTTGAAGCCGCCAGCGCTTTTTTTATATCCGTGTAGATCTCGAAGTATTGCTTCATCCCCGCCATGTCAAGTGCAGAATCTACCCGCGGCTGCAACCCCACCAGCTTGATTCGCTTCTCGAGAGGCCTTTTTTCTTCCGCTAAAGCATGCATGGCGCCCCATCCATCTTCTTCCTCGAGCAGGACTCCGTTCATAACCAGCAGCGAGCGGTGTAGAGCCACCAGGCCTGCGCTGGAAACGTAATTTACCTTACTCAGATCCATTACGATTTGCTGCACACCCTGGGCTTTCAGGCTTACTGCTTCTGCGATCAACTGCTCGTAGTTCGAAGCGTCCAGGTCACCCTGAATTTCGACCATCGCAATGGTAGGCTGCCCTTCCGCCTGAATTACCTGAATATCCATTGTGTCTTTCCTTTCAAAAGCCTTTTTGCGAAGGATCAGTTCGTTTCCACCCTGGGGAATTTCGTGATATTGGACGAAATCGCAAAACTGTTTGACAAAATAAACCCCGAGACCGCCCAGTGCTCTGGTTTCCAGCGATGTGGTGAGGTCTGGCTTGGGGACCTGGGTTGGATCAAAAGCAGGGGCATGATCGCGAATGCTGACAACCAGATCTGCTCCTTCGCGGTCAAGTGCGATAAGGATTTCACCCTTTTTTCCTTGATAGCCGTGAATGATCACATTGGTAGCCACTTCATCCACTGCCTGGATCATACAAGCAGCGGCATCGGGATCAGCGCCCAGAGCAACAGCACTCTCCTGAACAAATTCGCGTATCGCCTGGAGATACTCCACTTTAGCTGGAAATGAGATAGTCGCCATATTGATATTATATAGCCAAATTATCAACGATAGCGTGTTGACGATTCAAAGAAGAAGTCTGTCCGTAGTTCAGGAGCCCAATTGAGACAGCCGGCAAACCCGCGCTCTCGCGGTGCGCGCCTGCTCTGACTGCCACAGGATTCAAACCACTTTCCTCTGCTCTTAAGGGGGTGGCAGATACTGGTGCGGGTTAAGCTTCGAGCCGTCCAGGGACATCTCGAAGTGCAGGTGCGGCCCGCTGGACCTGCCGGTGCTGCCCACGTTTCCAATCACGTTTCCCTTGATCACGCTGTCTCCACAACCGACGCGGACATTGCTCAGGTGGGCGTAAAGGGTTTGCCAGCCATTACCATGGTCAATGACAATCACGTTGCCATAGCCCCAATCGTTCCACCCGGCATAAACGACCACCCCATTATCCGCGGCATAGACCGCATTGCCCAATTGCCCGGCTATATCGATCGCTGGATGGTTCGCGCCGGGGTTGTAATCGTAGCCCGACAGCCAGTGGTCCACCGTCGGCCAGATAAAGGCGCCCGAGCCGACTACTCCTTCGACAATTTTGCCGCAGTACCCTGCCCCATAAATTTTTGCCACCGCCGGATTGCTCCGTGGAATCTGCGGCGCGCTCCAGGAAATAAACTCCCGGTGTCCTCCGGGAATGATCAACCAGGTTTTATCCGGGATGGGAGGGTGATCAGGGTCGGGATAAGACTCAGGATTCAGGTGGTTCCCGGGATAATTGAGAATATCTTCAGGCTTCACCCCGAAGAACGTGGCCACTCGGGTCATGTTATCGCTTTTATTCCACTGGTAATACACCCCATCCACCGGCAGGATGTTCAGTCTTAATCCCGGGATGATGCTTTCCGGGTTGTCGGCCAGAATGAGCAGGTTGCCCCATAATATCGTGGAAGGCTTGAGGTTGTTTTTTTCGGCAATGGCGAAAACAGTATCCCCCGGCTGAACAACATAGGTAGTCACATCTACTGAGAGTTTCTGGGAAATAATCGTGTGCAGCAAGGCCAGCCGTCGGATTCCTTCCAGATCATTCCCTGCAAAAACCGTCAGAGTCAATTGTGCCTGGGTTGGAATCGGAGATGGATTCCCGGCTGTCGTGCTTGGAGAAAACACCTGGCCGGCGGCGGTTTCCTTGATCGACCCTCCCAACAAAAAAATCCCAATCAGGGCGATAATCACCATGGCCAGGATCCCTTGGGCAAGTCGCAGGTGCGAATGTCTTTTTAACGTTTCCATGAAATAGCAGATGGCATGAAAGCTATTAGCCTGTGGTCATCTCGTATGTTTACCGTCCAGCGTAGCTCAAACCAGAGGGTTCTAGCGTATTGTAGCATATCCAGGCGTCATCCAGAGCGTACCGGTATTGAAAAACTATTTACGGAAAACGATATATTTATTGGCAATGAAATTCAGGGCCAATGTCCCGCAGGTCGCCAGGGCCAATGCAGCGTTTTGGGGCAGGAGCAAGGTTCTTAATCCGATCTGCATCAGTCCGGTATTGATCCCCAGCGCGATCAGGTTTACCAGCACAAAAGGGAGCAACTTTCCCCAGGAGTCTCCGCTGGCGCGAAACGTCCAGCTTCGGTTCCAGAGAAAGCTGTTGAGAATACCGGCGCTGTATGAGACTGCTTTTGCCGCCGTTGGAGCACCACTAAAAAAGCCCACCCAATGGGTCAGCCCGAAAAACACGCCCAGGTCCACCGCGGTGTTCAATACCCCGACCATCCCAAACTTAACCGCCTGTCGCAGGAACAATGGCGCCTGGTGGACCCTCAGGCGAAAGATTTTCAAATACTCTGCCAAACCCCACCTTCAATTTCGAGAGGTTTTCCGCATGTTTCAACCGACAACTCTTGCATGGCTATGCGAATAGAACCACGCAAACCTACATATAAGTCTACACCTCATTCCATCCTACTGCCAGATTTATTTTCTTCCCATCTTCTTGAATCCTGAACCGCAGAGCCCTGACCAGGGGATAGAAAATTCTCCTTTGCCACGCAAAAGACGTACTGGAATGGGTTGGGCCACCCACCCAAACCATGGTTTGGTTTGGTACAGGCTCCTGGACTTTCATCGTCGCCCTGGGAAAAATGGGCATGGTATCATTCACATGAAGCTGTTGGAGTTCAGGGATGATCCGGTCCGCGCTGTGCGGGCCGTTGGGACTGCCGATATTCTCCAGGGTGTCATACCCATAGAAGCCGGCCCGGCCATAGCCCATCTGCACCAGCCACGGCCAGATCTCCTCAGGAGTCCCAGCGATTGTGATCGCCCGCGTCGCACGGTACTGCGCCCCTCGGACCTGCTCATTTCCAGGCCTAACGGTGCGGATCTCTGGATCAGTCGCTCCCAGGCGCATCTGGCCAGGCCGGATGAGGAACCAATAAACTGCGAACATCGCTGCAAACAGGCCTAAAACTGCCAGGCTATGGTAAAGAATTTTCATAAAATCCTCAGAACAATCCTCAACATGAGGCAGATATCAAATCGCATGTAAACTTGAGAAATAATCATGAAAGCAAATGAAGATCAGATTCGACTGATGCGCCTTCGCGCCCAACATCTTTCTGGAAACACAGCAGATAAGCCCCAGGATGTGGTGGAAGCGGTCTGTGGGGTCCAGGCTCAGGACCAACCCGCCGGCGAGCTGTCCGTGGCAGTCCGTTCCCCCAGCCTCACCCTGGCCGGGGTAAACCAGGCCTTCCAGGAGGGACTGCTCATCCGCACCTGGTGCATGCGTGGCACGCTCCATCTCGTCAGCCGTAGAGACGCCGCCTGGATGATCCCATTTTTTGGTCCGGTTTTCGCCGCTACCAATTCGCGCCGCTTCGCCCAGTTAGGTTGGGACAGGGACAAAGCGGAGATTGCTATCCGTCTGATTCACCGCGCGCTCGAAGACCAGGGCTCTCTGACCCGTGAGGAGATCGCCGCCCTCCTTAAATCAAACCGCCTGCCTTATGAAGGGCAGGCCACCATCCACTTCATCTACTATGCTGCCATGCAGGCCGTCCTCGTCCAGGGCTCGGACCGTGGAAAAGAACCCACCTACGTACCTTTCGAAAATTGGGTCGGCCAGCTACCCCGTGCCAGGCCGTTTGCGGAAGCCCTGGTTGAGCTGGCACAGCGTTACCTGAACGCCTTTGCTCCCGCCGCTCCTGCCGATTTCTCTGCCTGGTCTGGCCTGAGCCCGAAGGATGCCCGCCAAGCCTGGGACTCGCTCCAGGCAGAGCTGGTCTCTCTGGACACGGATCGCGGCCCTCTTTGGACCCCCAGATCGATGACCGCATGGTTGGAAGACCCGCTCCCCGCCGGTCCGCTCATCCGCCTGATCCCCCGTTTCGACACCTACCTTCTTGGCTATGCCGATCGCAGCCTGACCGTCGATTTGCGTTTTGCCAGGCGGATCAACGCCGGCGGCGGAATCATCCACCCGGCACTGCTCGTCAACGGCCGCGTCCTGGGCACCTGGAAGGCCCACCGCCGCGCCAGTTCAATCGACCTGATCATCGAGCCCTTTGAACCCCTTCAACTCACCATCAAATTAGCCCTGGAATCGGAAATTTTCCATCTGGCCCACATCTTCAACTCCCCCGTCAACCTGAATATCTCAGCCCCCATTGACTGATTGCCCAACTGCCTTAGCAGCCAGTCGACAATGATTAACGGATCTCGAATCTCCCTGGCAGCGTGAACCAGAATCTCGCTCCCTGCCCGGGTTGGCTTTCTACCCCAATCGTCCCCCCATGTGCGTCGACGATCCCTCGTGAAATCGCCAATCCCAGGCCAGCCCCGCCGGTGGCCCGATTACGCGATTTTTCCCCCCGGTAAAATTGGTCGAAGAGATGGGGGAGATCTTCCGGCTGGATTCCTTCTCCGCTGTCGCTCACTTCGACCACACAAGATCCATTCTCGCGTCGCGCGTGAATCTCTATTTTTCCTCCTCGGGGCGTATGTCGCAGCCCATTGGCGACCAGGTTGTACAGTACCCGACCGATCCGCTGCCCATCCAGGATAACGGGATCCGTCCCAGGCGCGACCTGGCCTTCCAGGGCAACTCCCTGCTCCGCCGCCAGCGCTGAGAAGCGCTCGATTGTATCAGAGATCAAATCGGAAATCGCATTGGCGTGCAGGTCGAGGCGCAGTCCGCCTGCGTCGATCTGCGACAGTTCAAACAGGTCATCGATCAACCCGGAAAGTGCGCGTACATCCTGCTGAGCGGTATTCAGATAGCGTTGCACCATCTGCGGCTCTGTGACCAGCCCATCCGCCAGCGCCTCGAGGATCGCCCGGATGGAGGTCAGCGGGGTTCGCAGGTCGTGACCGACCCAGGCGATCAGCTCCCGGCGGAGAGTATCCAGCTCTTTTTGCTTGCGCTGCGCCGCCTCCAGTTGGTCCGCCATGGTGTTGAAGCTCATTCCAAGCTTTGCCATCTCGTCTCGACCGTTCACTGGGACTCGCGCGCCGAGCTCTCCTCCCGCGATCGACCGGGCCGTCGCATCGAGGACCCGAATCCGGTCGGTCAGTGCCTGGGACAGAAAAAAGCCCAGCGACATGGCGATCCCCGTGGCAAAAACCAGCAGCACGGTGGCCAGCAGCAGGTCATGCTGGCTGGCAAACATCAACCAGGCGATCGAGCCGATATTGATGAACATCACCAGCCCGACCAGCGCGTACCCACCCATCAAGCTCAGGCGCAGGCTGGGGGTGCGGTTGATCCAGCCTGACCGGTACGCAACGTAAGCTGCTGCCACAGAAAGGATTGAAGTGATCGCCATCAGCTCCACCATAAAGGCCAGAGCTTCCATGGGTGGGCTCATCAGCCAGTAGAACAGGCCAAGGCCCACAGCGAAAGCGAGGACGACCCCTCCTAAAAACCTTCCCAGGCTGACTCGGGGTGTTTTCTGAGTTGTATCCATCTGCTCTCCTCAGGGTTCGAATTTATACCCGACCCCCCAGACCGTTTGCAGGTAGTGTGGATTTGAGGGATCAGTTTCGATTTTTTCCCGCAGTCGGCGGATGTGGACCGTCACCGTGCCCGGATCGATGTAATCGGCCAGCCCCCAGATCCGCTCCAGAAGCTGGTCGCGGGTGAAAACCTGCCGGGGGTGGCGCGCCATCAGCCAGAGCAAATCAAACTCCTTGACCGTCAGTGTTTTTTCCTCCCCATCGACTGACACCAGCCGCGTCTGCGGATCAATCTGCAGGCCATCGAAAGCCAGCGACTGCTCGACCGTGTCCGCTTCCCCGGCGCGCACCCGGCGCATCACCGCCCGCACGCGGCTCACCAGCTCCTGCGGGCTGAACGGCTTGACCACGTAATCGTCCGCGCCCATCTCCAGCCCGGCGATCCGCTCGGTCTCTTCCCTCCTCGCGGTCAGGATAATAATCGGCACGTCGCTCCGCTGGCGCAGCCAGCGGGTGATTTCCCAACCATCGGAGCCGGGCAACATCAGATCCAGAATGACCAGCATAGGGATTTGTTTTTCGAGAACCTTTAGCGCCGCCGTCCCATTCGTCACCAGGCTGACGGCATACCCCGCTCTGCGCAGGTAGAGTTGCACCACTTCACCGACGCTCGGTTCGTCTTCGATCACCAGGATTTGTTTATCGCTCACCATCTCTCCAGGGTTCTCCGTCCACAGGCTGCGGGCGGTTTGCGGTTTAATCCATAGGTTCATTCTCTTTTCACCTATACTACACCAATTCCGGTAAAAAAATTTCCAGCCGGTTTAATCCGGCTGGATGGATGGGTCTTGAGCCTGGCTCTCCGCCGGCGTTGTCCCCCTGGAATAGGCTCTTCCTGAAGCAGGGCGCCGGACCGGGATACCCGTACTTTTCAAGAACTGGCGCCAGCGGCTCACCCTTCGCCGTACCGTCGGGATCCGCAGCACGAATAGCAGCGTCAGAACAATCACGTAGGCCAACGGCCGGCTCACGTCCCCGCTCTGACGCAGAAAATCACCCTTGATCTGCAAGGCAAAATGGACCAACACCAGCACTGCCGCCGGATAGATCAGCGCGTGCAGCCGCCGCCAGTTCTTACCCATCTTTTTCATAAACCAGCGGAAAGAGGTCACCGCCAGGGGGATCAACAACACAAAGGCTGTTAAACCAAGGATGATGTATGGCTTTTCCGTCACCGTTGGGATCAGGAACTCCCAGTCCAGGCCAAAATCGATCACACTGAAGATGAACAGGTGCAGGCTGGCATAGAAAAACGCGTACAGCCCCAGGGCTTTCCTCCGCTGAGTCAGGTGCGAAAAACCTGTAAGAGTTGCCAGGGGAGTGCAGGCCAGGCAGAGGGTCAGGAGCAGGATGGCGATGTCGCCGGTTCGCTGTTCGGCAGCCTGGATCGGGTTGACCGTCAGGTTGTGGGTCTGGTAATCCCAGATCAGCACCATCAACGGGACCAGAGAGCCTATGTGCGTCGCAATGCGCAGGATGAGTGCAAACCGTTTTTGAACCATATACTATCCAATACAAACGAGGTTCCTCATGCAGACCTTCGCCTAGTAATTAACCTTCAAATCCATGCCCGTGTACAACTGGCCAACCTGTTCGGCGTAGCCGTTGAACAATAGCGTCTTCCGCCGCCCAAGCTCACCGATCCGCCGCTCGCTGGATTGCGACCAGCGCGGGTGTGGAACGTCCGGATTGACGTTGGCGTAAAAGCCGTATTCCTCGGGAGCAGTTGTGCTCCAGAAAGTGGCCGGCTGCTTCTCGACCAGCTCGATCTTGATCAAAGACTTGGCTCCCTTGAAGCCATACTTCCACGGGACTACCAGGCGGATCGGCGCGCCGTCCTGGGCAGGGAGCGGCTTTCCATACAGCCCTGTGACCAGGAAAGCCAGGTCGTTCATCGCCTCATCCAGGCGCAGCCCTTCCTGGTATGGCCAGGGGAACATATTGAAACTCACCCCCGGCATCTGGTCGGGATTGTTAGCCGAGACGAACCGGACGTATTTTGCGCTGCCGGTCGGCTGAGCCGCTTTCAACAGCGCCGCCAGGGGGAAGCCGGTCCAGGGGATCACCATCGACCAGCCTTCCACGCAGCGCAGTCGGTAGATCCGCTCCTCTTGAGGGAACTGATTCAAAATATCCTCGATCGCGAAGGTGCTGGGTTTCTCCACCAGCCCGCTGACCTCCACCTGCCATGGCGATGTCTTGAAATTCTCGACCAGGTTGGCCACCTCAGACTTGCTCATCGAGAACTCGTAGTAATTGTTGAAATGGGTGATGTCGTCGAAGGTGTTTGCCGGGTCGCCCAACTCGTCCTTCAGTCCGCTATCGGTTGGAGCAGGCATGCCCTTCACCGCCGTCGGTTTGCTGGTGGGATTTCCGGTGGGAGTCGGAGCTGCGCCGCAGGCGGCCAGGAATGCTGCCGCGCCGGCTGCCCCAAACAGCTTCATAAACGTCCGCCGCGAGTAATACAGGTGCTTTGGCGTGATCTCCGATGCGGGCGGTTCCGAATATTTTTTGGAATGTCCCAATACGTGAGCCATATCAACCTCTTCACCCTTATAATACGAAATGACTTCCTTAATTCTTCTAATTCTATCGAGTTCTATGCACCCGGCGCGGTCTCCTTCAGGAGGGCCTGGATCGCCGCTTCGGTAACCTGGTAGTTACCTTCGCCGACGTGCCGGTACCGGATGTGCCCGGTCTTATCGATCAGGTAGATGGTTGGCCAGTACAGGTTGTTGTAGGCAGACCACGTCTTCCCTTCGTTGTCCTGAGCAACCGGATACTGAATCCCAGCTTCTTTCACCGCTTCTTTGACATTGTTTAGATCGCGCTCGTAATCAAACTCCGGAAAGTGATTGCCAATAATGACCAGTCCCTCATCCGCATACTTTTGATACCAATCTTTGAGGGAAGGGATAACGTGCTGGCAGTTGATGCAGCCAAAGGTCCACATCTCCAGCAGTACGACTTTTCCACGCAGGTCTGCAAGCCGCAATGGATGGTCGCTGTTGATCCAGACCCTGTTCTGCAGCTCAGGAGCTGCTCCCAGGTCCGGAAACTGGCTGGCGTCCGCGCCAGGAGGATGTGTGAGCGGTTGGGTTGGAGAACCCGGCTGGTTGGACATTTCCGGCGTTGCTTGATCTATTGGTTTTTCCACAGATCCACTCGCTGGCAGACTCGCGCAGGCTGCGAGCAGCACAACGCTCAGGATCCATAAGTTCTTTGCCGGTTTCACCATTCACCTCCACTCCTTCCCAAATGTATTTGCTCTAATCTTACTTGTGGAAGGTTAAAACCCGGCGAAAAAAAGGTTACAGATATCTTACAAAATAGGTCTTTTATTTAGAAATTTGTAATCCTGTCTCAAAATCTGCTTAATCTTTTGAAGGAATCATGTGAGATATGATTGCAAAACCATTAAAAAAGAATGGAAACGACACCGACCGCAATGATGATGGAGGAAACACCTGACGCCATGATGGCGAAGCCAACCGAAAATGCTGTGATGCCAGGACCAACCGGTGAAATGATGATGGGCACCCCATCCCAGGAGATGATGAACCCCGGAACTCCCGCAGCGATGGCCGAACCTGCTGCCTGGTATGGATCCTCCTCGTGTTCGATATCAATATCTTCAAGCGTATCCCGCAAGTCCACGTGCCGCTTCTTGTTCACCCATTTGCCAACGCCTTTGTCTATGGACTGCTGTATGGGCCGCTCGCCCTGCCCTGCTCGGGAGCCCTGGTGGTCAGCATATTCACCCTCTCTCTTACCGTTGGAGACGCGCTCAACAAGCTGGTGATTTTTTGTTCTTCGGCCTGGGGTTTGGACTGCCGCTGCTGGTGCACTCCCTCCTGGCGGGCTCCGCTCGACGCTGGATCACCCGCCAGGTTGCCCAACATACTCGCCTGGTCAACCTCGTGGGAGGGCTGCTCTTAATCGGCGTTAGCCTCTACGACGCGGTCGGCATCTTCTTCTCGAAATGTTTTCACCTGTCCTGGCGTCTGTGGTGGATCGGCGCCACGACCTTCGTCCTCTCGCAGGTAGGCCACATCCCCTTCAACAGCTTGCTCACCTGGATGGGCCAGCGGGGAATCATCCCATCTCCCCCAACGGAAGCGCGGCTGGCGGTCAACGCGGTGATCCTTGGTTTAAGCGCCGGCCTGTGGGAAGAGCTCAGCCGCTACGCTGCCTACCGCTGGTGGGCCAAAGACGCCCGGTCCTGGCGCAAAGGCATCTTTCTTGGCGCCGGCCACGGCGGCGTGGAGGCAATTCTGGTCGGCGCCGTGACCTTCTACGCATTCATCAATCTGGTCGCCTTGCGCGGTGCGGACCTCTCGAAAATTGTCCCCGCATCCCAACTGGCTCTCGCCCAGCAGCAGGTCAATACCTATTGGAGCGCACCCTGGCCGGCGACCTTGATGGGTGGCATCGTTGTGAACTGGTGCCTCTAAACCACGTGCGCCCGGTCGATTGCCGTCCGCAGGTTATCCCATGGCGTATCATTTGGGACCGTGCAGTCTGCCCCCAGGATAAACCGCTCCGAGCGCATCCGCAGCGCATCGTCCACCGCATGGAGAATTTTCTCCTCGCTGCCCTTGGCGATCACACCCAGCCGGTCAAGGCCGCCCATGAACGGCCTTCCAAACATTTTCTCGACCTCTGCCGGCGTCAGAGTTTTACCGGTCAGCGCCAGGTTGGTGTTGATCACATGTCCCGGGTAATCCACGAACTGGGCGATATCCGCATAGGGCATCACGTAATCACAGATATGCAGGATATTGAAGATGCAGGTTCGGTCGATCTCTTCCATCAGGGCCAGGTCGTAAGGACGGACGCACTGGCCAAACAGAGCCGGGTCGCTGAAACGCCCGGCCTCGCCCCCCTGTGTAGACGTATAGAACCCATCCACCCCCAGGCGAATGCACTCTTTGACAAACCCCATCAGGCTGTCAGTGATCACCTGCATCCCCCTTGTCACGGCCTCCGGATCTTCTTCGATGTGGCGTACGAGGGTTTCCTGACCCACCGTGTGCCCGGCGCACATAAAGGGGGAATACAGCGTCTGGATCACCAGAGCTTCACGTTTCAGTGCCTTCACCAACCCTTCCACCACGGAAAGCTGCGGTTCGTAAAAATCCAGGCCGTAAAACGGCATCTGCGCCCAATCCTTCGCCTGGCGGATCTTTTCAATCTTCGGGAAGACGCGCTCATACTGGATCTTGGAAAAATCCATGTCGGTATAGCGAAAAAATTCCAGGTGCTTTTCCACTGCCGCCTGGCCGAAATGCTCCTCCGGCTCGAAATGGAGGAAGAACGCCGCGGGAATTACATCGGCCCTTCTCTGGCCATTCAGCAGGCTCAACATGTGATCGCGCTTATCAATCATAGGACCTCGGTTAGTGGTTGAACTTATCCGTCGACGGGTTCCTCTTCCAAAAGAATATCCAGGTTATACAACAAGGACTCCGCTTCTGGCAGGCTGAATCTGGTCTTCTTCAACGTATTTAGATGTGGCGCTATCACGTAATGATGCGCCTCGCGAAAATCAGCTTCGCTCAGGTTGGAATGAACAAACCGGCTGTTGGCAAAATCCGTTCCCCGGCAGTTCGCCTGGCTCAGGTCCGCATCGCTGAAATCCACGTCATGGGCGGTGCATTTCACCATCTGGATTTTTTTCAAATCCAGCCCGGAGAAAGAGGCGTGGTTAAGAGCGCAGCGGAAAAATTCCAACGGCTTGAAAAGTTTGCTCTGACCCCAGGCGACATCAATCCAGTTCACCCCCACCAGGCTGCAATCCTCCAAACGCACGCTTCCGAGCACACAACCGGCCAGGTTCGCCAGGCTTAAGTCGCAGTGTTTGAAGGTGCATTCTCGGAAACGGCAGTCCTTGAAAACCGTCTCGCGAAAATTACAACGCATGAATGTACAGCCGGTGAACGTCCGCTGGCTGAGGTCAATTTGCGGGTGGACCAGGCCGCGGAATTCCTGGGCATCGAATTCACGCTGGTTGTTCTGGCTCAAATCCATGCAGCTCGTATCCTCCCAACCCGAAATTGACCCCGAACTACCTTACACCCGAATTCACGTTAATTATAGCCATCTCGATGTTAGAATTAAACCCGGTAAGCGAGAAGAAGTATGCTCTCTGATTCGATCCTGATCCTGCTCTTCATCATCATCGTCCCGCTGGCCCTGGCTGCGGCCAACCGCCTGCGTGTCGATCTGGCCGCGCTGCTGATGGCCACTTCATTAGGTATCTTGCAGGCCCTGGGTTTCGGCCTGCTCGGACCACCTGGCAGTCCGAAAGATGCGATCAAGGCCATTTCCGGTTTCAGCCAGCCGGTAATCATCACCCTGGTTTCCCTATTTATCCTGACCCGTAGCCTGGATAAGAGCGGCCTCACCCGCTGGCTGGCCCGCCATCTCATTCGCCTGGGAAAAAATAACGAAGGGCTGCTGGTGACCCTGCTGGCCACAACCACCGCCCTCTTATCCCTCTTTATGAATAACCTGGCGGCCGGCGCCCTAGTGCTGCCAGGAGCCATTGAGGTTGCCCGGCGCAGCGGCATCCCGCCGAGCAAGTTGCTGATCCCCGTCGCCTTTGGCAGTCTCCTGGGCGGATCCGCTACCTTTTTTACCACCGCGAACATTATTGTCAGCGATCTGCTCACCATCGCGAACCCACCCCAACCTCCCCTGCATATCCTCGATTTCACCCCCACCGGGGGATTGATCGCCATCACCGGGATCCTCTTTCTCGGCCTTTTTGGCCGCCGGCTGCTGCCTGACCGCGCCCCTTCCAATGAACAAACTCTGGCTCGCCTGACCGGAACCGAGCTTGAGGATATCTACCAGCTCGGCGAGCGGCTCTGGGAAGCAAAAGTAACCCCTGAATCGCCCTTCGTTCGCCGGTCTCTCGATGAATGCGGGATCGGCCATAATTTGGGCGTTGTGGTGGTTGCCATCCAGCGCGAGCGGGTTGAGATTTCGCTGCCACCCTCCGACCAGCACCTGCTTCCCAACGATGTCCTCCTCCTGGTCGGCCGCAAGGAAAAAATCGACCAACTCCAGGCAGCCGGGCTGATCGTCCAGCCAGCCCGGCACAACGGCCATTTGAGCCCCCTTGGCGTGGCCTTTGCCGAGGTGCTCCTCGCGCCTCGTTCCAGCGCGGAGGGAAAAAGCCTGAAGGAGATTGATTTCCGCAAGCGATACGGCCTCTCCGCCGTCGCCCTGTTTCGCCTGAACCGCAGCTACCGCACCAACGTCGGCGAGATGCCCCTCCAGATGGGCGATTCGCTATTGGTGGTCGGTTCGAGCGATCAATTCAAGCAGTTGAAACGCAGCCCGGCTTTCCTGGTCCTCGAACCAAACCCCTTCGACCAGCCTTTGGACAAGAAGGCAGCCGTAATTTCCGTCGGAATGATGGGCCTGGCGATCGCTGCTTCAATTGCCGGCGCCCCGGTCTACCTGTGCATGCTCGCCGCCGCGGTGGTCACCCTGCTCCTGCGCGCGGTGACCATGGAAGAGGCCTACCAGTCGATCGAATGGCAGGCTATCTTCCTCATCGCCGGCATGTATGCGGTCAGCCTGGCGATGGTCCAGACTGGCCTCGCCAGGCTGCTCGGCGAGATGATGGTCAGTGCAGTCTTCCCGATCAGTCCCCTGGGCGTCGCCGCGGGCGCTTACCTGCTCACCGCCTTGCTCACCCAGGTCATGGGCGGGCAGGTAGCAGCCCTTGTGACCGGGCCGATCACTATCAGCGCGGCGATCAGCCTGGGAGTCAATCCACATGCGGTGGCGATTGCCACTGCGATTGGCTGCTCGGCCTCATTCCTCACTCCCATGGCTCACCCCGTCAATGTGCTGATGATCGCTCCCGGGAATTACCGCTTCAGCGATTTCTTCCGTGTCGGCCTTCCCCTGACTCTGATTAGCTTCGCTATGCTATTGGTTAGTTTGGTGGTCTTCTGGCGCTTATAAAAAGCCAGGTTGGGCGATTTCATTACCCAACCTGACGAGAGTCAAAACCTCGATAAGTTGGTCCGGTCTCTTTTGCTCTTCGACCTTCTTTTTTTGCCAGGCTTCTTGAGCTCCAGATGAGATCCAGTCGACTGCGCCAGCTCCGACGCTGTAATGGCAGCCCGGTATCGGAGAGTAATCGCATCGATGAACGCCACATATTCTACTGCTCTTTATTGCTCTCCACTGCCATTGCGATTGCCCCCAAGACCCCGGCCCGGCTGCCCAGCGCCGGTGCTAATATCAGCTCCTCGATCCGTTTTTCCACCAGATCGGACTTAACATATCCGTTCAAATGCCGCCGCACCTTCATTCGGATCAGGTCAAGCAGGCCGGGATGTTGGGGCACGCCTCCACCCAGCACAATTCGCTGCGGCGAAAAGGCCAGCACCAGGTTCGCTAACGCCGATGCCAGGTATTCCGCCTCCAGATCCCAGGCAGGGTGCTCATCCGCGAGAGTCTCGGCAGGCTGCCCCCAACGCCGCGCTAACGCAGGGCCTGAAGCCAGACCTTCGAGACAGTCACCATGGTAGGGGCACATCCCCGGAAATGGATCCGCTTCCCGATCGTGGGGGATAAACATATGGCCCGCTTCAGGATGGATAAGCCCATGCAGGGTTTTACCGTTAACCAGGCCGCCCATCCCAATCCCCGTTCCGACTGTCATATACAGGAACGGATCCAGCCCATGGTTCTTCTCGATCCAGAAATGCTCGCCAAAAGCGGCCGCGTTGACGTCTGTGTCGAATGCGATCGGAACCCCAAGCTCGCGGTGGATCCCTCCGCACAGGTCCGCGAATGCCCAACCCGGTTTAGGAGTGGTGGTGATAAAGCCGTAGGTCGGCGAACGAGGGTCTAGATCGACCGGGCCAAAAGAACCGATCCCGATCGCTTTCAGTTCGCCCCGTTGGACGGTTGACCGGAAGAAATCGGCTGCTTTCTGGATGGTTTCCGCAGGAGTGGTGGTTGGGAAGCGTGTTTCTTCTATGACAGCTTCCGGACTGCTGGCAACCATGCACACGAATTTTGTCCCGCCTGCTTCGATACCGCCGTACAATTTCTGCATCCTGCACCTCTCGGCTTTGGTCCCCAATCCACCCGTCATCCGGCCTGCTCATACCCCGGCAAATCCAGGGGATGGATATTCAACTTTCCCAAAAACTCGTGGAAATCCGGAGGGTCTCCAGACAGATCTACTTTGCCCCTGAATTGTACCAGAGTATCTTCCCTGCTGTAAGCGCTGTTCTGAATTGAACAATAATTGGACGAATTTGCCAATTTCCAGTATACTGGTTACGGTTATTGGTTAGTTTAGCGCATATTGGCCTCAATGTCAAGATGGAATGTTCGAGTTATATATCTTTTTATCTAATATCTTTTGACTTAGAACATTTTCACCATTGAGATGTGATTTCCGGGATCATTTCGAACATTTCTGGAGAAACTGAATGGCAAAAGATTATCGTCTCGATCAAATTGTGAGCCTGGTGGACGAGCGCGGCTATCTTTCCGTGATCGAATTGAGCGAGCTCCTCGATGTTTCCGAAATGACCATCCGCCGTGATCTTGCCCGGCTAGAAGAGGAAAAGCGTCTCCATCGCACCTACGGAGGAGCCGCCTCCCGCCGCGGCGAACCGATTCCCACCGAAGTGACCCCCGCCGATAAATCCGCGGTTACCCAGGTCGACCAGGTGGATGTTCTCATCGCTACTCCCGTCAACCCTTACTATGACAGGCTCCTCCTCGATCGGGTATCGAAAAAAGCGATCCCGGTGATCGCCGAATCAGTATCGATCCCCGGCCAGAGCACCCTGGTCGCGGTGGACAACTACCAGGCCAGCCTCGACCTCGGCCGCTGGGCAGGCCGCTATCTGTCCCAGCATGGATTCGAGACGGCTTTTCTCCTCGATTTATCCTTTCACCTGTCTAACACCCAGACCCGCAGCCGCGGCTTCCTCGATGGAGTACACGAGACCTGTCCCGACGTTGAGCTGGTCCTCTCGATTGACGCCCAATCCCGCGCGGCGACCGCTTACCAGATTGCCCGCGATGCCCTGACCGTTCACCCCCAGATTAACCTCATCTTTGCCATCAATGATTCCACCGCTCTCGGTGCGATCCGCGCTTGCCGCGACCTGAATATCCCCCCGCAGAAGATGGTGGTCGTCACGTTTGGCCTTGAGGGCGACACCCTCAAAAATGCCCTGATGGAAATCCAGTACTGTAAAGCTGGCCTGGCCATGTTCCCGGAGATTGTAGCCCAGGGTTGTATTGATGCCGCTGTAGCCGCTTACAACCACCAGCCCCTTCCCCACGAATACGTGACGCCATACGTCGTTCTCACATCCCAGACCCTCCCTGATTACTATACCCAGACCAGCAGTGGCTGGCAGCTCAATTGGGAAGCTATCCACCAAGAGTTCAGGCTCCCGCCCCGTCTCGAAACGCAGCCCCGCTCCCGTGTTGATCACGGAGCCAGGCTTCCGGCAACGGTGGGATTGGTAGTGCCCTTCAGCGAGCACGAATGGTACAAGGAGCTGACTCGCTTCCTTCAAGAAAACGCCGCCCAGTACGGCTTTCGCCTGGAGATCATCGATGCAGATCAGAACATCCGCGACGAGATCGAGACCCGCCGGCGGGCAATTGCGGCCAAAGCCGCCAGTCTGGTCAACTCCGGAGATGTTGTTATCGTCGATGGCGGCCCTATTGCTGAATATCTGGCTGAAGAATTAAAAAAGAAATCCAATCTCACAGTCATCACCAACTCGATGGTTGTTCTCAATACCCTCAACCCGGCCCCTGGCATTGTTTTAATTTCGACCGGGGGCGCTCTTCGCTACAGCAGCCAGGTGCTGGTTGGACCCACTGCGGAGAGTACGCTGAAAGAGCTTCGCGCTGATAAATTATTCCTGATGGTTGGCGGAATCACCTTCGATTTTGGCCTTTCACATACCAACATCTCTGAGGTCACGATCAAACAGGCGATGATCCGCTCTTCTCACGAGGTCATCTTGCTCGCCGATCACACCAGCTTCTCGACCGAATCGATCATCCAGGTCGCTCCGCTCAGCGTGGTTGATAAATTGATCACCGATGACGCTCTTCAACCCAAAATTCGCCTTGAAATTTCCAAGCTGGGCATCCAGCTTCTCCTGGCTTGAGAGAATTATGTTCGCCTCCTGTGGGATATCGTGAAATCCATCACGTTTCCCACAGGAGGGGATGCATAAATCTTATTCCCCATTGGCGAAATTAGGCAGCGGCTGCAGATCATGCATAAACTGGAAAATATCCTTGAGCTCAGCATCGCTGAACGCGCCGTTGTAATCCTTCCAGGGCATCTCATCGGAGAGTGGGCGGCCGTTGAGCCCTTTCCCCGTTCTGAAAACGTTGATAAAGTCCTGTTCGCTCATCTTGGGCACAACAGCGGTCAGGTTCGGTCCGGCAGGTACCTGGCCGCCTGGCGTACCGGCGTAGCTTTTCCCATGGCAGTCTGCACATCCCATAGAGGTCACCAGATATTTCCCGTATTCGGCCGTTCCCAGAGCAGGCGCGCTAATCGGTTGGGTAATCGGTGGTTGGGCTGAAGTGGGGAACAGGCCGGCTCCAAAGAAGATCGCTGCCACTAGATTCAGATTCTTGTGTGGTTCGTGTCGGGATGGGATGACCGGTTGAGAGCGCAGATACGCGATGATCGCCGCCGTATCGGCATCGCTCAGGTGGTGAAGGGGTTCGCTCGGCATAATAATCAGTGGCCTTCCCTGGTTATCCACCCCTTCGCGCATCGCGCGGGCAATCTCTGCATCGGACCAATCCTTCAAGGGTCCGCCGGGGGTCAGGTTAGGCGCATAGAAGCTACCGAATGGTGGTCCACCGCCAGCCAAAAAATCATCTTTACTGCCGTCCAGGGGTAAGGCGCCGGTTGAAGAATGGCAGCCAATACAAACGTGTGCAAGCTTTTCCCCTCGGGTTACCTGGTCAGCCGACCCGGTAACCGGGATGTTCACCGTTGCATATTGGTATGGTGACACGTTCAATCGCACCATGCCGATGGCCGCGACGACCACCACAGCAGTGAACACCAGGGCCAGCAAGCCAGAGAAGATCACCCCTGCCCAACGCACAAACCCCTTTCTGGCCCGCCAGGCCCGCCGCGCCAGAAGGATGAAGCCGACCGCTACCAGAAGCAGGACGATTAACAACAGGATATTGACAACCATTTTGCCTCCACTGAGATTTGGACCATAATTTTGCTGTGACATAATTCGTTGTTCATCTCATTCTAAGGTTCAATCATCTGCTAAACGTTACAAAATGAGACAATTCTTATCTTGATTAAACGATCCTTGGCGAAAAAGGAAATTTCGTGCTATTCTTGATCTATCGACCTTTTCTAATCACCGACTCTTATCAGGAGGATTCCGATGCCGTCGTTCATGGATAAACTAGGATCGGCTGCTGCTCTGGCAAAATGGAAAGCAGATCAGCAGGTGCGCGTCATGCGCGTCCAAAACCAGATTCACGATCTGGAAAAACAGGTCAATGCCCAGAATGCCTCACTTGCCTCAACGGTCATGGGGCTATATTCCCAGGGAACTCTGGTCGACTCCTCATTGCGGGAGATCTGCGCCGGGATCGAACGGCTCAACGAACAGGTTCGCCAGTTGAATGAGAATCTGCGCCAGATCCAGGCGGAGCAGCCCCCCAGCGATCAACCCGCCCAGCCGCAGGCGCCCGCATCTTCTCCCGCTCCAGCTCCATCAGCGGCGCCGCCTGTTTCATTCCCGACCCCCATGGCCACCACATGGCCCCCGTCAGCTACCGCCCCTCAGGCTACCGTTCTCGTCTGCCCGCAGTGTGGTCAGGTACTTCAAGGCAAGTTCTGCCCTGAGCATGGGCTGCCGGGAGTCCCGAAAACAGCCTGATTTTGGTGCTTGACAAACCCTTTTCGGCGTGCTAAGATCTTCGCTAACAAATTAAATATCGGATGTACTCTTATCCAGAGAGGTGGAGGGACAGGCCCTGTGAAACCTCGACAACCAATCTCCCCAAGAGATATGGTGCCAACTCCTGCAGAGAATTTATCTGGAAGATGAGAGGAGACAGGATCTTCGTGAATTGGCCTCTTCTTATGGTACAGAAGAGGCTTTTTTATTAATCAATCCAAAGGAGAACGTACCTATGACCACCCAGGTTACCGCTGAACGCCAGTTTGGCTTCAACACCCGCCAGCTCCACGCCGGCCAGGTTCCTGACCCAACCACCCACGCCCGCGCTGTTCCCATCTATCAGACCACCTCTTATCAGTTCAACGATACCGACCACGCTGCGCGTCTGTTTGCCCTCCAGGAATCGGGCAACATCTATACCCGCATTATGAACCCTACCTCGGACGTCTTCGAGCAGCGTATGGCCTCGCTGGAAGGCGGGGTTGGCGCGCTCGCGGTCAGCTCGGGTCACGCTGCCCAGGCCCAGGCCATTTTCACCCTGGCTGGCGCCGGCGACCATATCGTCTCTGCAGCGACACTCTACGGCGGCACTTACAACCAGTTTGCCTACTCCTTTCCCCGCCTGGGAATTGAGGTTACCCTCGTCGATCCCAGGGACCCGGAAAATTTCCGCCGCGCGATCCGCCCCAACACCAAACTCCTCTTTGGCGAGACCCTCGGAAATCCACTGCTCAACGTCTTTCCCTTCGAAGAAGTTGCCCGCATCGGCCAGGAGTACGGCATTCCCTTGATGATCGACAATACCTTTGCCACCCCTTACCTGGCCCGACCCTTTGAGTATGGCGCCAACATCATCGTTCATTCCGCGACCAAGTTTATCGGCGGGCATGGCACCTCGATTGGCGGGGTCATTGTCGACGGCGGCAATTTCCCCTGGAAAGACAACCCGCGCTTCCCCAATTTCAATACGCCTGACGACTCCTATCATGGCCTGGTCTACTCGACCCTGGGCGCCACGGCTTTCATCCTGAAAGCCCGGGTCCAGATCTTGCGCGATTTTGGCGGTTGTATCTCGCCCTTCAATTCCTTTCTCTTCCTCCAGGGTCTGGAGACGCTCAGCCTGCGCATCGAACGCCATGTGGCCAATACTCTGAAAGTAGCTGAATTCCTCGAGCAGCACCCCCGCGTTACCTGGGTCGCCTACCCTGGATTGAAGAGCAGCCCCGAATATGCGGCGGCGAAGAAGTATCTGCCTAGGGGAGCTGGCGCAATCCTCGGCTTTGGCATCAAGGGCGGTGCGACGGCCGGCAAGAAATTTATCGAGAGCCTGAAACTGTTCAGCCACCTGGCCAACGTTGGCGATGCCAAGAGCCTGGCAATCCACCCGGCAACCACCACCCACAGCCAGCTTAACCCCGCGCAGCAGGCCAGTGCCGGCGTCACTCCTGATTTTGTCCGTCTTTCCGTCGGCCTTGAGGACATCGAAGACATCCTTTGGGATCTCGACCAGGCCCTCAATGAGGCATGGGACCCTTCCAATAATTAGATCTGGTCTCGTGACTGGTCAAAATGATTCCCCGGCAGGGTTCCACCGGGGAATCATTTTGAAAATCCAAAATTCATCTGTACGCTTTCCCCAATCCTGGTATACAATAGAGATAAGCACAGGATGTCTGACAAAGTCTGATAAAGGAGACAAACATATGAATTCCTCATCTGCAGGGAAACTGTATCGTGCCCATAACTTTAACCCCGGACCGGCAGTGCTGCCCCTTTCGGTACTCCAACAGGCTCAGGCTGAGTTGCTCGATTACCAGGGTTCGGGGATGTCAGTGATGGAGATCAGCCATCGCTCCAAAGCTTTCGAAAACATCATCCAGACAGCGGAGGCTGACCTTCGTGAGCTGCTGGGCATTCCGGCGAATTATAAAGTGATGTTCTTGCAGGGCGGAGCCAGCTTGCAGTTTGCGATGGTCCCCATGAATCTGCGCCCTGCCGGGGTCTCGGCGGATTACGTTGTCACTGGCTCGTGGAGCAAGACGGCTCTCAAGGAATCTTCCAAGGTTGGGATGGCCCGTGTCGCTGCCACCGCCGAATCCACCAACTTCAGCCGCTTGCCCGATCCTTCCGAGCTCCAGTGCGATCCAAACGCGGCTTTTTTCCACTTCACCTCCAACGAAACCATCCATGGCGTCGAGTGGAAAACTGAGCCCGAGCCGCCAACGAACGTCGCCCTGGTTTGCGACATGTCCTCCGATTTTGTCAGCCGTCCGGTAAACGTCTCCAAATACGGCCTGATCTACGCTGGCGCACAGAAAAACGCCGGCCCGGCTGGAGTCACGCTTGTGATCATCCGCGATGACCTGCTGGCGAGGGGTCCGGCCAATCTGCCGGTCATGCTCGACTATAAGACCCTGGCCGAGAGCGGGTCGCTGCATAACACACCGCCTTGCTATTCTATTTATATTGTCGGCCTGGTCATGAAATGGTTGAAAGGCCTGGGCGGGGTCAGCGCCATGGCGAAAATCAACCAGGAAAAAGCCGGCCTCGTCTACAAAGCGATCGATAGCAGCGGTGGTTTCTACCGCGGGCACGCCGCCCCCGAAGCCCGCTCGAATATGAACATCCCCTTCCGCCTGCCCAACGAAGACCTGGAAAACCTCTTTGTGAAAGAATCCGAAAAGCAGGGCCTGGTTGGCCTCAAAGGCCACCGCTCCGTCGGAGGCTTGCGCGCTTCATTGTATAACGCTCTCCCAACTGAATCCGTACAGGCCCTCGTCCAGTTCATGGCCGAATTCCAGCGTACCAAAGGCTAATCCATACCCAAAAAACAAGCTACGGAACCCCGGATTTCGCCACCGGGGTGAGCGTGGCTACAGAGTTACGCGGGGTGGCTCCTGGCACGAGCCACCCGAGAACTGCCGCTCTGCCACCCGTCTGCGCCATTCCGAAAATGAGCGCGACGATTTCTTCGGCTTTCGGGTCGTCAGAAATATTAATCCTGATTGATGACATCTGTCACTAGAACCTGAATTGTTTTTCCCATAAGATAAAATCAGATGTTGGGAGCGCTCCCCACCTGCCTCTCGATTTAGATCCCAAAACCAGAGAATAATCACCCGGACAATCCTCGTTGAACGAGCCTCTTCTCCTGACAAAATTTTATATTCCTCAGCCAGGGACAAGTTTGGTTTCCAGGCCGGCCCTTCTCGAGCGCCTCGACCAGGGCCTGCACCTGCGCCGCCGTCTATCCCTCATCTCGGCCCCAGCCGGTTATGGAAAAACAACCCTGGTCACGGAATGGCTCTCCACCCTTACCCGGCGCGGCTTGAAGATTGCCTGGCTCTCCCTCGACGAAAGGGATAACCATCTTCAAACCTTTCTCATCTATTTGTGCACAGCCTTCCAGCAGGTCCAGCCTGGCCTGGGAAGCCGCACCCTCAGCCTCTTCGATCTGCCCCAAGTCCCTCCGATCGCCAATGTGCTCACCAGCCTGATCAACGAGCTCGCTACCTCGCCCGCAGACTCTCAGATCGTCCTCATCCTGGACGATTACCATCTGATCACTGAGTTGCCCATCCACGAAGGACTCGCCTTCTTAATCGACCACTTCCCACCCAACCTCCACCTGGTGATTGCTACCCGGAAAGACCCTCTCCTTCCCCTGGCTCGCCTGCGCGCTCGCGGACAACTCACCGAGATCCGCATGGCCGCTTTGCGCTTCAATAGTAGCGAGGCCATGCACTTATTCAATCATAGTATGGCGCTCGACCTCAACTCGACGCAAGTGGAAGCGCTCGTCGAGCGCACCGAAGGGTGGGTCGCCGGGCTCCAACTGGCAGCTATCTCCCTGGACAATCAACCTGACGTCGATGCCTTTATCCGCTCCTTCTCGGGCAGCGACCGCCATCTCATGGATTATCTCGTCGAAGAGGTCCTTTCTCGCCAACCGGAAGAGATCCAAACCTTCCTGCTGCGCACCTCCATTCTGAAGCGGCTGTGTGCGGAGTTGTGCGATGTACTGGTCGAGAACAGAGAGCGTAAAATTGAGAACGGTCAAGGAATACAGACTGATTTCCGTTCTCCCTGGCCTGCCGGCCAGGACAGGCCGTTCTCTTCTTCATATGTTCTCGACTACCTGGAGCGTTCCAACCTCTTCCTCGTCCCCCTCGATTCGGAACGGACCTGGTACCGCTACCATCCCCTCTTTATCGAGCTCTTGCAACGCCGGCTCCAGTTTGCAGTTGGAACGGCAGTGGTCCGAGAGCTGAAGCAGCGCGCCAGCCGCTGGTTCGCTGAACATGGCTACCTCCAGGACGCCATCGAATACGCTCTTTCCGCCCAGGACCTGGATCAGGCAGCCGATCTGATCGAGATCCATGGGATTGCGATGATGACCGAATCTGGCCGGGGTCTGCCCGCGGCCTGGTTTAATGCCCTCCCCCGTGAAATCATCTATTCCCGCCCGATGCTGGCCATCATTTCCGCCCTGGCTTTGTTCGATCGCCAGCCCGATCCTCCCGAGCTGATCGACCAGTATCTCGATGAGCTTGAAGCCCAGTGGGACGGTCGCACCGGTCCTTATAAAGGGTATTTATATGCCCTGCGCAGCGCCACAGCCCGCTTGCGGGGTGTTCCACCCGAAGAGTTGCTCGCCATTTCCGAGAAGGCGCTGGAAAACCTTCCTGATGAGGATTATCTGTTTCGCTGGCAGGCATTGCGCGGCCAGTTCACCGCCTATCTTGCCCAGGCCAGGATCGACCGCGCCGAAAAAATTTTGGAAGAAGCCCTGCTGCTGAACCTGCTCAATGACGATATCTTCAATGCCTGTGGTACATACTATACCCAGGCTTACACGGCTACCAAACAGGGTGACCTGGCTCGCGCCATCGCGATTCTCAAGGAAGGCCAGACCACGGTCGACGAATTTGAGCGCGGCGGTCGTTATATCGCCGTGGCAGGTGCCTTGGATGTGCTTCTGGCCAAAATCGCCATGGAGCAGGACAACCTCTCTCTGGCTGAAGAGATGATCAATTGCTGCGGGATGGAGCGGTTGAAATTCACCAATGAGATCTTTACCATCATGCGCGCTCAGGTCTACATGGCCTGGATCCGTACCTTTGAACGTCGGTATGCCGAAGCCCAGCCCATTCTGGACATGGCCCGTAAATCCTGGTCGGGTGCTGCGACTTACACCCGCTCGGCACAGATCCGCATGCTGCTTTTTCAGGCCCAGGACCAGCCTGAGCTGCTCGCCGAAGCCATTCGCTACAGCCAGGAGATTCACCTGGATACCAGTGAAAATCCCAAAATGCGCTCTATTGTTCTCGATGGCGAATGGTATTACGTCGAGCAAATCGCTGTGATCCGCCTCCTCATCGCCTTGCGCCTCCAGCAGGGTTTAGACGAACGGTTCGAAGAAGCCAGGCAGGCTCTTGAGGTGCAGCTTCGTATCGCCGAGGAATGTGGCTGGGGCGAGCGGGTGATCGAGCTGCTGATCTTGAAGGCGCTCGCTGCCCACGCAGAAGGCAGCTCTCTGGCCGGTCTCCCCTTTCTGGAGCGGGCTCTCCCACTCGCCGCACAACAGGGATACATTCGCATGCTGACCAATGAAGGCCAGCCGATGGTTGAGCTGCTTTCCATGCTTCGCTCGCAAAAAGGCGGTGCGCCTGTTGTTTCGATGATCGATCAATTTCTCCTTCATTTTTCCACCCCGCAAAGCACGGACCTGCCGAACACGGCAGACTGCTCCTGCTCCCCGGTGATCACTGTCCCCAGGCCATTTCCGATCGCCGGCCCGCCCGCGGTGGTCGATCCCCTCACTGAGAGGGAGATCGAAGTGCTGCGTTGGATTTCATCCGGTTTATCGAACCTGGAAATCGCCAGCCGCCTGTGTGTTGCTGAAAGCACAATCAAAAAACACATCAACCATATTTACGACAAATTGGGGGTCAAAACCCGCACCCAGGCCCTCGTTCGCGCCAGAGAGCGAGAAATTATCTAGTTCTATATCGGTCGTAATCTCAATACACCCCCAATTCACCCTGGAATTCTCCCCGGGGTGAATGTTTTTTGATTCCGGATATGTAATACTCAGACTGTCTCAAGTTTCAATCCAAGGAATGCACAAACAGGCATATGGTCAACAGATTTGATGCAGGTACCTATGAGATCCACGTCCTCGGCAATGTCCCATCCAGTTGGGAAGACGCCTTCAGAGGGATGGACATCTCCAAACAGCAGGTCAACGGTGACGTGGTCACCATCCTTCGCGGTGAGGTAGACGACCAAGCCTCTCTCCAGGGAATGCTCCAGAACCTCTACAGCCTCGGGCTGGATTTGCTCTTCTTAGAACGCCAATAGAGCCTGGCAACCAGCACGAGCCGGCTCCCGAACCAACAAGAAACAGAAATTTTGGATAACCAGCAGGAAAACGAAAATGGAACTAGTAATAACTTGCACCCAGCCGATGTATTCTGACCGAGAGATCGCCTTGATCCGCTCTACGCAAGCCGGGAACCTCAATTCTTTCAATGAACTCGTCCTCACCTACCAGGATCGAGTTTATAACCTGGCATATTCCATCCTTGGCACCCATGAAGCTGCCGAAGACGCCACCCAGGAAGCTTTTTTATCCGCTTACCGCAAAATCTCGATCTTCAAAACCGGACCTTTCATGGCCTGGATGTACCGCATCACTGTGAACGCCTGTTACGACGAGTTGCGACGGGTCAAGCGCCGCCAGACGCTTCCCCTGGAACCTGTGGATGAAAATATGGAAGAATTCGATTCTCCCTCCTGGATGGTCGATCCCTGCGAACAACCCTTGGAATCCGTCGAACGTCATGAGCTGCGCAAGACAATCCAGGAATCCATTCACCGTCTGCCTGTTGAATATCGGGTTGCAATTATCCTGATTGATGTCCAGGAAATGGGCTATAGCGAAGCCGCTCAGGTACTGGCGATCCCGATCGGCACGCTGAAAAGCCGGGTTGCCCGCGGGCGTGCCATACTCGTTAACTGGCTGAAACGGACCCGGATTCAATAAGGAGAATTTGTATAGGGTTTTTTGCCTTTGTACACTGGGGGAAATCCCCCGCTTGTAAAAGGTTGAATAAGCCATATAATGATTTCAAATTCGATTAGGGGCGAGATGGGTTTTTGGAGAGATGAGGTTGGCCTGGCAATCAGGGTGGAGAGCCAGGTCAATGCCTTTAAAAGCCTGGACCATCACCAGTTCAGCCACTTTCGCGGTGTCACTTCAATCACCTGGTTATATTGCACCTCCTTGTTAAGATTCCACTCGTATTTCTGAAAAAAGGCAGCCAGCAAATCCTCCTCCCAGGGCGGGTCGACCACTCTCGCCACCCCTTCACAAATCAATGGGTGAGTGCCTTCTTCCAATGCCAGGGTCACCCGCGGGTTCCTCTGGATATTCCGGCTCTTCACGCTCTTGGGATCGGCGCCGATATAAATCTTCCCCGCGTGCCACACAAACCATACGGGCGCCAGGTGCGGGCGTCCATCCGGCCGGACACTGCCGAACCAGATATTTTGTTCGTGTTCCAGCCGGTGTAGTGCCTGTTCTGGTGCAGGTGCAATCTCCACAGGTTCCTCATTGGATAAGATTCTTCAATTATATCTCGTAGGGTGGGTGGAGATGCGACAGTACTTTGCTCTTTCGGGTTATTTCCCCTCTGGGGTGAGTAATTCCTCATTGACAATAGAACAATCGTTCGTTATACTTCACTCACCGGGGAAAAGGATCAGGTCCCATGCCAGCTCGAATCACCCTCACCCAGCGACAGGCGCGCCGCTTCCTTCTGGCTCACCAGAAGCTCTGGCCCCCTTACCAGCTCCAAGGCAAAGCGGGGATCCTCGCCTACATTCGCCATGTCAACTGCATCCAGTTCGACCCCTTGAATATCGCCGGCCATAACCACGAGCTGGTTCTCCAATCACGGGTGCGCGATTTCCGCCCGGCCATGCTCCAGGAGCTGCTCTACCAGGATCGCCGTCTTCTCGACGGCTGGGATAAGAACATGTCCATCTACCCATTGGAAGACTGGCCCTTCTTTCGCCGCCAGCGGGAAGCAGCCCTTCGCCGCCTGGGGAGCGATGGTCGCCCGGCAGCCGTGATCCTCCCCGAAGTACGCCGCGAATTCACCACCCGCGGACCGCTTTCCTCCATCGACCTCGACTACAACCAGAGTGTGGATTGGTCCTGGGCGCCCACTCGCCTGGCCCGCGCTGCCCTCGAAAGCATGTATTTTTGGGGAGAATTGGTCATCCATCATAAGGTCCACACCCGCCGCGTCTATGACCTCGCCTACCGCCATATCCCCGCCGCGCTTTTAGAAGCGCCCGACCCCAACCCCTCCGAAGAAGCCTTCCAGGACTGGTACATTTACCGCCGCCTCGGCGGCGTCGGCTTGCTTTCCAGCCGCGGTGGTGACGCCTGGCTGGGTATGGGCGCGATCAAGGCCCCTCAGCGGGCCGCGACCTTCCAGCGCCTCCTTGCTCGAGGACAGGTGGTCGAGATCACCGTAGAAGGCTTCCATTACCCGCTCTACATGCGCAGTATCGACCAGTCCGCCCTCGAAACCGTGTTGCAGGGCGGCGAGCCCACACCCCAGGCCGTGATTCTGGCTCCCCTGGATAATCTTCTCTGGGATCGCAGGCTGGTCGAGGGGTTGTTCAACTTCAATTACCGCTGGGAGGTATATAAACCTCAGACGGAGCGAGAATACGGCTATTATGTCCTCCCCATCCTGTTTGGCGACCGGTTTATTGCCCGTTTTGAGCCGGTTCGCAAACTCAAAACCCGCTCAGCTCAGGTGAAAAACTGGTGGTGGGAGCCAGGAGTCATCCAAACCGATGAAATGCGTGCCTGCCTCCAGGAATGCTTCCAACGCTTCGCCGCCTTCCTCGGCATCGACCACCTTGAAAACACAGCCCAAATAATGGAAAAATAAGCCATTCTCCGCTCTCTATTCTTTGATTATTTCACGATCTCCACCACCGTTCCATTCTCCGCCCAGGAATAGACGAACGCCGCCGGCTCCAGGATGATGCACCCATAGGAAGCCGGCTTCCCCAGGATGTTGCTCTACAGGCGCACCCCGTTGGATGGTGTAGGCAGGCCGTGGATCCCGTTTATAAACCCGCGCCAGGCTTCGTAGATTCCCAAAAAGTGCGGCATTCTCAGGTCCCAGATTGCCGCGTACGCGTTCATCTCGTGGGTCTGCACCTGGAAGATCCCCGGCCGCGGTCACGTCGGTCACCCGCGGTGGGACTGGATCTATGATCAGCGGCATCTGGCCGCTCTGCAGGATCAAAGCCGGGTTTGCCAGCGCCTCAACCAGGCCCACCAGCCCGCCGTTCGATCGCCCGGCGGAATAAGCTGCCTCGGCCGTCGCGTTCGGATCTAGCCACAGCCCAAAGAAGGCAGCGAGGTGGTCCAGGCATGGACGCCGTCGCTGATGGTCTAAGTCTTTTCTTCGTTCCAGATACGGTTGAGCTTCTCCGCCGCCTGATTGCGATCCATCCAGGCCAGGGGCACGCCGGCTACTGTTACTCCTGGCAGAATCAGCCCGGCGGCTTCTACGTAGAAAGCCAATCCAATCGCCTAAAGAAATGGTACGACCAGCAGGAGCACCGCCCCAACGATCGCTCCGATCCACAGGCTCGATGCGCCTTTTTGGCGCGTGATTCTTTGCTGCATAATTTCATTATTCGGGGAATAGGAGAGAAAAGCAGGTACTACCCTTCCCCCTACTGCAATCCCCTTAAGAACGTCTGCACGACCTCCTGGACATAATCCCCATAAGCCGGCTGGCCTTCACGAACCATCGGGAACAGTCCCTGGGCCATTACGTACATGACCAGGCTTCCCAGAAAAGCCCGCGCCATCGTTTGGGCATTGTGGAATCGCAGGCGGCCTGCCTGCGCCTGCTTCTCCAGGTATTTGACCAGAAATTTCTGGAAAGGCAGGATCGATCGTTCCGCGAAATAGGTTGCCGTCTCCTCATTGTGGGCTGTCTCAGCCAGCAGAATACGAAAAAGGCGTACAGCTTCGGGATCTTCAAAGGTGTGCAGGAAACGGGTCCCCAGTGTGGTGAGCACCTGTTCGGGCGGCTGGCTGTCCAGGCGGTCGGGATCGGAAAGATCTTGGGTCAGCAGAGAGTATTTTTCCAGAACGGCCTGGAACAAAGCGCGTTTATTGTGATAGTACCAATAGATCAGAGCCGGCGCGCGCATCCCCGCTTCACGTGCAATCTGCTTGATGGTCGCCTTATCGAACCCTAACCGGGCAAATACCCTGGCTGCAGCCTGAAGGATCTGTATCCGTCGGGATGGCTTGCGTTTCGGTTCCATAACCCCAATCCTATCATCCCATTGAATTTGAATGGCTATTCAAATTCATTATAGCATAGCCAAAAAGGCGGGGACGATCTGGGATTGGCTTCTACTCCACCTGGAGAATCTCGATCCCGATTGCGCGGTAGGGCTCTAACGCTTCTGCGCTGATCCCGCAATCCGTGATGATCTGGTTGAGCTCGCTCAAAGGCCCGATCACAAAAGGCGCCGCCTTGCCCAGTTTTTCCGAAGACGCCAGCGCAACCACCTCCCCCGCGCCGGCGATCATCGCCCGCTGGACCTGGACTTCTTCATAGTGGATATTGCTGATCCCCACCTCTGGATGAAGGCTGCACACCCCCAGGAGACAAAGGTCCGCCCGCACCTGGCGAAATGCCTCGACCGTGTCTGCTCCCACGGTTACCATTGAGTACTTATATAACTTTCCCCCCACCAGCACCACCTCGATGGTCGGGTGTTTGGCCAGCGCCACCGCCACCGGTGGGTTATGAGTGATGACCGTCGCCTTTAGATCAGGAGGAAATCGCTCGGCGGTCTCAACATTGGTGATCCCACCTCCCATCGTCACCACCATCCCATTTTGGACCAGCCCTGCTGCGATTTTAGCGATCGAGATTTTTTCTGGGGTGACGTGCTGCTGCCGGTCGAGATAGCTGGTGGTAGCCGGCGAGGTTGGCAGCGCGCCTCCATGGACCCGCTGCAGGTACCCTTCTGCCGCAAGATCGCGCAGATCGCGGCGGATGGTGTCGATCGAGACTCCCAGCTCCTCGCTTAAAGCGGGGATCACCACCCTGCCTTCCCTTTTCAAAATGTCGAGAATATAATTTCGCCGTTCAGCCGATAGCATTCTGTTACCTGTCTCAATAATCATCTCATTCTTGCATGTTTTTGCATGTTTTTTCTTGAATTTGCTGTTATAATCATAGTATAGCATAATTTGGCTGCCTCGAAAGATCTGAAATCCAGAAGGTTTCCTGATGGCTCAAACGTTCACTCGCAATCGCGTCACTTGGCTCGCCTACACCGCCCTGGCCTTTTACGGTTACTTTATCAACATTTTTGGTCCCATCACCCCCTTCCTGAAAGACGAGCTCAAACTCTCGTATACGGTGAGCAGCTTTCACTTTTCTGCCTTTGCTCTTGGCATGATTGGCGCTGGCATGTTTGGCCACCTCCTCGTCGAACGCGCCGGTCGTTGGACCACCCTCTGGATCGGCGTGTTCGGAATGAGCCTCAGCGCCTTGCTGCTTTCCGCGGGTCGCGAGCCTCTTCTCACGATCGGTGTATCCTTTTTCATGGGTCTCATCGGCTCCGTGATCATCGCTGTGGTATCATCCACCCTTTCTGACCAGCACCGCGAAATGCGCGCCGTGGCGATCTCGGAAGCCAATGTCGTTTCATCTGTCATCAGCGCGATGGCGCCTCTGTTGGTCGGTTGGTTTGCCCCCACCGGACCGGGTTGGCGAGCAGCCTTGCTGGTTGGCGCCGTCGCGTCGCTGGTGATGCGGCTTGCTTTTCGAAGGGTGAACATTCCTCCCTCCGCTTCTCCTGCCCGGCAGGGCCAATCCCGGCGACCGCTTCGGGGATTGTATTGGGTCTATTGGACAGGCATTGTCCTGGCCGTCTCCATTGAGTTCTGCATGATCTATTGGAGCGCCGACTACCTCGAAAAATCCCTCGGAATGCCCAAGGCTACCGCTGCACAGGCTGTGAGCCTTTTCCTGCTCGGTATGATCGCCGGCCGTTTTGCGAGCAGTCGTCTCGTCCAGCGCTTCCCTTCTCATCTGGTGGTTACTGGCTCTTTGCTGATCGCCGCTGCCGGGTTCCTGGTATACTGGACCGCGTCCAGCCCTCTCTTGGGTGCCATCGGTCTCTTGATCTGCGGCCTGGGTGTGGCCAGCCTTTACCCGCTCCTCCTTTCGCTGGCCATCGGGTCGGCGGGGGAAGATACCGTCCAGGCCAGCGCCCGCTCCTCCCTCGCTTCCGGCCTGGCCATCTTCGCCCTGCCCCTTGTCCTCGGCCGTCTGGCCGATGCCGTGGGCATTCATCAGGCTTATATGATCATCATCTTTCTCGTGCTTGGTGTTTTGGTGATCAACCTGATCACCGCTCGCTTCGTTGATTCTCACAAAACCGTCGAAGTCAAAAGTTCATGAGCTTTTTTGTAGAGGAAACACTTGATGTCAATCCAAGGAATATTATTCGACCTGGACGGCACCCTCGCCGATACCCTCCCGCTCTGCATCCAATCATTTCAAAATACGGTTTACCACTTCACTGGTGAGAGGCCTGCCGGCAGCGCAATTGTTAGCCTTTTTGGAATCAGCGAGGAAGGCATGCTCGTGAAGCTGCTTCCCGGTCACCCCATCGCTGAGACCCTGGCTGTCTATCTCGCTGAATACGAACGTCTTCATGACCTCTGCCCCCGGCCCTTCACCGGCCTGGACCGTGTTTTCGACCTGCTCGCCCAAAAGTCCATACGCGCCGCGATTGTCACCGGAAAAGGTCCCCACTCCGGCGCGATCAGCCTCCGCGTCCTGGGCCTGGATCGCTGGATCGACCGGGTCGAGTATGGTTTCCCCGATCGCTCCGACAAGACTGGCTCGATGCTCAAGGTTCTCGAGCAATGGAATCTCCCTCCCGATCAGGCCGCTTATGTCGGCGACACTCTTTACGACATGCATGCCGCCCGGGAGGCTGGCCTGCTTCCCCTCGGGGCCGCCTGGAGCCAGACTTCTGAGCTTCGCAATGGAACGAAATCCGGGGCGGCTCAGTCCTTCCACTCGATAGATGCGTTTCTTGCCTGGATTCAATCGCTGAAACCCGAAGCGGGCGCAGGTTAGGCCTGGCGGAATTCATCTGAAATTTGGCGCTGAGTAGAAGTAGATGGCACCATCTGAGAAACGACCATACAGGTAGAGATCTTTGACCATGGAGTCCAGCCTGACCTCAGCGTCATTTCCATATAAAACGATCATTGGATAATGAATGTCGTTAAAGATTACCAACGCCGCGCCTTCCTCACGAAAAATTTTTTGCGGCTCATCCGCCCCATTATCTCCATACCGTAGATATGGATCTTGAGGCTGGTTGTTGAGCAACTCAGAAATATCGTAGGCTGCCCGACCGGTTTGGAATAGCAGAACCGCCGAGTTGTTCGAAATCAGGGGGATATTCTTAGGCAGCCTTTTGACCGTGGCAATCGTCGCCGAATTTCGCCAGGTGGAATGGTTGTATCCAACCGGATCCTGGTGCCAGGTCTCAGCTAGGTTTAGGGTTTTCGGTAAATAGTCCAGAACGACCATGCCTGCGGCAATGACAAAAAGGGCTTTTGTGATGAGCCCAACCCCTTGTGATCCGGATATCTGTAATTCGAGAATGGCAAACAAGGATCCAATCACTGCGATAAAAAGGGACAGAAGGACTGGAGCAAGCATTCGGTTATTCACATCCGGACCGGGCAGGGTAAATAAGACGGAACCGGTCAGGACTGTGAGGTAAACCAAAAGGAACAGGTCAGATAAGAAGGCCATTCGAAGGCCGGCAGGAAGCGAGCCAGGCTGCTTGTGTGACCGGCGGTATAGAAACAGCCCGATCAGTTGCATGGAGAGAATCATTGCAAGCAGGGCCACTGATGTAATTACTTTTGTCAGCTTGATGGCCTCAATACGATCCGGTATGAATGGTAACCAGCTCCAAAATATCTCGCCATAAGTTCCCACCAGGCTTCTTTCAGCCTTTTGCAGATCCGCCACAACGGAGAAGCTGCGGTTTCCGAGTGTGTTGGTTTGAAAGTAGGTCCAGGCCAACCAGATTCCCATAATACATGCGGATACACCTGCATAAATGAGGCAGTTTTTGATCCGGTTTTTCCAGGGAACCGCATCCAGAACCAGAAGCGCCAGGATTCCGGTGAGGACATATGCCACGCCAATATACCGGGTGAGTAAACCCATTCCAGACAGGGCCGCTCCCAGCCAAAGCCAGTGTTTACGCTGGCGCTCGATATAGAGCAAAACCGAAAGAAGGCTACCTGTGCCAAGGGTTAAAGCCAGTGGGTCGGACATCGCTCCGGTATACAGCTCAAGCATCACCGGGGAAACGGCTGCGAGGCCTGCGATAGATAGCGCGGGGATCACAGATCGGGTCAGGGATAGAACTGAAATGAACAGGCTTAGAATTAACCCGATAAACAGGAGGATATCCAACCAGCGAGCACCACTCAAAAGATCGATTCGAAAGAAACCGAAAACGCTCAACAGGAGCGGGTAAAGGGGAGGATAATGAACCAGCGGCTTAAACATCCCAGATGGGCCGATCATTCCCAATCCCAGTCCCCTCGAGAAGGTCTGCGCGGTATACAGGTAAGCTGTAGAATCGCTGTACGTCCAGGGTCCCCAGGCAGTTGCATACCAGATCAGGAAACCGCTGAACAAGGCCAATAAACCGGCCGTGCCGATCAAGAGATAGTTTTTCTTCACAATGCGCGCCATTGGAAACTCCCCACCCTCAAGGCGTAGCTGGAGGATAGCGCTCGACAGTTTCACCCGTCCTGACCTGTTTGACAACGGATAGAATGGCGCCATCTCTCTTCACCTGGTAGATAACCTCCGAATCCGGGTATTCAAACAAAAATGCATCCCTTCTTCCCAGCAGAACCGCGTAATTGGGAACAGAACTTTCACTGGGATTAAGCAGTGTTCGCAGGTCGGACCTTCGATAAGTTCTGGCGATCCCATTGGGTCCATACAGGTAGATCCTCGCGTTAGGTGTAGCCACAGTGTTCAAAAATTCAACATCTTCCTTATATGAAACGGCCCAATAATCCAACTCATATTTACGAAACGCTCCCTGAACCCCACCGATCAGGCTGTTGTAATAGATGTATTCATAGGGATGTAGCTGGATTATCCAATAAATGCCCGGTGCCAGAAGAGCCAGGCTGAGAAGTACAAACAAGAATCTCCGTCGAAACAGGCCCCAAAAGGACTGGAAGGCCAGGCCTGAAAAAATAAAGAGCGGCGGCCAGACGAACAGAAACTGGCGGGCATTGTCATACAGGGAAGATCGAAAAAGGATTGCCCCACCAACTGGAACCAAAAACCAGGCTGCGATGATGAGGATTTCCAGGCTCAGCTTGTTCCTGGTCAGAAGGATCAGGCCAGCGACGACAAACCCGATTGCGATCAGCAAAAGCGCGGGTTCGGTCAGTTGCAAAGTGAACAGCGTGGGGAGGTATCTCCTCGGCAGTTCTTTTGCCAGATACAGTCTTCCATCAAAGAGCGTGGTGCTGTTCCATCCATAGTTCACCGATTCGCGCACCATGTGTAAATAGGTATGGACTGGATCACGCCACACCTTCGGCCAGAACAAATACGTAACCAGCGCGGTTATTCCAGTATATTCCAGGAAAGCCGGGATTGCTTTTCGGCCCCCTTTATTCAAGAGATACAGGCTGATCAGGACCCAGGCGGCTGGTCCGATGGTCCGAATATCGCTGGCGAAACCTGCGAAGCTACCCGCCAGAAGCACAGGTACCGTGAGATCCGCCCCGTCCTTTTTCGTTCTCGTGCCGGGGAAAACTTTTCGGATGGCAAAAATCAACGCGATGATAACAGCAACGCCGCAGAATAGAGTCAGCCAGAAGGGCAGCATGGAGATCGGTCTGCTATCCCCTTCCGCGGGAAGGGTCGCCTGGATCTTGTAAAAATTGTAGGATACGCCGGCCAGCAATAGGGCAAGCACGATCAGGAAAACCCGACTCCAGACTTGCGCTAATCCCCATTCTGATTTGGCCAGGTTGAGAGCAGCCCAAATATTCTGAAAACTCTTTTTCCAGTTAAATTGAAATAATCTATCCTGGGACGGGAGAAATCCATTATTCTCCTTTTGGGGAGATAACCGGTCGCCTAGCTCCAGGCCCAGGACAATGCTCCCGATAAACACCCCTGTGAAAGCCAGATCCTTGGGGTTGATAAAACCATGTCCCCAGATCACTGGTTGGCTCGCGAACAGCAAGGTAGCGGCGGCTGCCGGCCAGGGCTGGACAAGCCTTCTACCAAGCCGGTAGAAAAAATATATCCCCAGTAAAAACCAGAGGAAATTCATAAAATGCCAGCGATCGATAAATTTCCATCCTGGAATCCATTTCAACAATCCATCCGCCATAAGGATCGATACCATTCCACTGAATGGCCCCTTATCAGCGGTGCCGGTGGGGATCACTCCAGTCGGGTAGGCAGCCAGCGACGCCCGGCTGAACCCGGCATGCCAGCTCTCATCGTAGGATTCTCCATAATGGGTAATATTCAGAACCCCAAGGAACAGGCATCCGATGAGGATCAGGTAAATTGGTAGATCAGGAGTTCTCCAGATGAGGCGTCGTGGGTCGGATGAGGTCATTCATTGACTCCAGCCAGTATGGGCTGAGCCAATTATAACGTCATTTTAATCCCCGCTTGCCGGTCGGGGTTGCAGATCCACCAACCGACCGGAGCCGTTACCCGAAATGTCCGCTGCCTGCTCTTCCTGGCGGAACTGGCGCATGTACAGCCCGTAGTAAACGCCCTTCTGCGCCAGCAGCGAGGAGTGTGTACCCCGCTCGACGATCTCGCCGTTCTCCACCACCAGCAACTGGCCTGCGTTGCGGATGGTGCTCAATCGGTGGGCGATCACAAAGCTCGTCCGTCCTTTGAGCAGATCGACCAGCGCCTCTTGGATCAACCGCTCCGTCCGCGTATCGACGCTGGAGGTAGCCTCATCGAGGATCAGGATCCGTGGGTTGGCCAGCGCCGCCCGGGCAATGGCCAGCAACTGGCGCTGTCCCTGGCTCAGGCCGGCTCCATGCTCGCCCAGGACCGTGTCATAACCTTGCGGCATCCGCGTGATAAAATTGTCCGCGTGAGCCAGCCTGGCCGCCGCAATCACTTCTTCGTCGCTCGCCTCAGGCCGCCCGAAACGGATGTTGTTCATCACCGTGTCGCTGAACAGGTATGTGTCCTGCAGCACGATCCCGATCTGTTTCCGCAGGCTGGCCGCAGTCACCTCGGCGATATTGTGGTCATCGATGGTGATCTTCCCCGAAACCACATCATAAAACCGGGGGATCAGGTTGATGATTGTGGTCTTTCCCGCGCCTGTCTGCCCGACGATCGCCACAGTGTCCCCTGGATTGGCGGCAAAGCTCACATCCTTAAGCACCAGCTCGCCCGGCACATACGCCGCGGAAACATGGTCGAAAACTACCTTGCCCTGGATAGGAGGGAGCGGCCTGGCGTCGGGTTGATCCTGCACATCGGGGACGGTATCCAGCAGCTCGAAAATCCGCTCCGCGCCAGCCACCGCGCTCTGGATGTTGGTCCACATCACTGAGATTTGTGAGATGGGCTGGTTAAACCGCTGCATGTACCCAATAAAGGTGATAATCAGCCCCAGGGAGATGACTGTCCCGGCCAGCGTCGTCCCGCGCAGGAGCATAAACCCGCCTGTGATGGTCACTATCGCCACGGCCAGGTACCCCAGCGCCTCGAGGGTGGGCTGCATGGCTGCCGTGTACGATACAGCCTTGATGTTGGCATCCCGGTTGGCAGCATTCGATTCGCGGAAGGCCTCGATATTGGCCTCCTCGCGTCCAAAAGCCTGTACCTCCCGCACCCCGGCGATACTTTCCTCCAGGTTGGCGTTCACCTTACCGATCTCGACCCGCGTCACCCGGTAGGCCTTGCGCGCCTGGCCGGAGAACCACCAGGTGGCCGCCGCCATCAGGGGGACCACGGCCATGCTGATCAGGGCATAGGCCCAGTTCAGCGTGAGCATCTTCACCGTCACCCAGACCAGCAGCAGTACGCCGCTGAGCACGTTGACCAGCGCAAAGCTAACCGCCTGGTTGATCGTCTCCATGTCGTTAGTAACACGGCTCATCACTGCCCCGGCCTCGTGCTCGGCGTAATAGCCAACCGAAAGCTTGTGAAGGTGGCGAAAAACCTCGATGCGCAGGTTCTTCAAGACTTGCTGCGAAGACCAGGTCATCAGGTAGAACATCAAGCCGCTCATCACTGCCCCGGCCAGGCTCAGCCCGACCACCAGAAGGACCAGGCTTCCCAGGCCGGCGATGTAATCGTTGGTCGTCGCGGTTTTGGGATCGAGTTGCTTGAACCAGCAGTTGCTACCGCTGCTGCTCGTGTTCTTCCCTAAAAAGCCAGCCAGACCCTGGAACATTCCCGCGCCTCCGCCACTCCCCTGGCTCAGTCGCGCTGTGGTCGCTGGCGTGATGAAGCAGTCCACTGCCTGCCCGGTCAGCTCTGGAGTCTGCACCTGTGTAAAGGTGCTCCCCACGATTAATAGAGCTACCAGGATCAGCACAACCGCGTATGGTTTAAAATATTTGCCCAGCCGTGCGAGAGTCGCACCGGCGGATTTCGGTTTGCTCCTTTCCTGCGCCAGCATCCTTCCGGCGCCTCCATGACCGCCAAAACCCATCATATTATTTTTCCTCCATCGTTTGCTCGCTGACCAGAACGGCCTGGATGGCGCCGGGTGCATCTTCCACGAGCTGAGAATTGTAGATTTCTGCGTAGATTGGGCTGGATTCCATGAGCTCCTCATGTTTGCCCTGCGCAGCGATTTGCCCTTGGTCCAGCACCAGGATCTGGTCCGCGTTGCGCACCGTGCTGATCCGTTGGGCGATTACAAAGCTTGTCCGTCCTTTCATCAGCCGGGTCAGCGTCTGCTGGATCTCGTATTCGGTCACCGTATCGACACTGCTCGTCGAATCGTCCAGGATCAGGATCCGCGGGTCCATCAGTAAAGCACGCGCGATAGCGATGCGCTGCTTCTGCCCACCGCTGAGCGTGGTCCCCCGCTCCCCAACGGGGGTGTCGTATCCCTGCGGGAAGCTGGTGATAAACTCATGGGCTGCCGCGGCTTTCGCCGCCTCGATCACCTCCTCTGCACTCGCATCCGGGCGTCCGAAGGCGATGTTATCTCGGATGGTTCCGGTGAAGAGGGTCGTATCCTGCAGGACGATCCCGATCTGCTCGCGCAGCGAGTCCAGGCACACCTCGCGGATGTTAGTCCCATCGATGCGCACCATTCCAGATAGAGGATCGTAAAACCTGGGGATCAGGTTGATGATCGAAGACTTGCCCGACCCGGTTGCCCCCAGCAACGCTATGGTCTGGCCTGGCTCAGCGGTGAAGGACACGTTCTTCAATGCGGGCTCGCCAGCCCCCAGGTAGCGGAACGTGACATCCCTGAATTCGACCTTCCCCTGGATGGGCGGTATTGGTTTCGCGCCGGGTAGATCGGCCACATCACTCCGCGCGTCGAGGATCTCGAAAATCCGGTTGGCCGAGGCCGAGGCCTGCGACATCTGGTTGATGATAAATCCAAGTTGGCCCAGCGGCATAAACACGTAAAACAGGTAGAGAGTAAATTTCTGCCACTCTCCCACAGTCAGCGTGCCGTTGATGATCTGGCTCCCGCCAAAATACTGGATGGCGGCCTGTCCCAACCCAACAATCAGAAAGATCAAGGGGAATAGGAAAGAGAAAATCCGCGAGACCTTGATCTGCTGCTTCATCAGCGAATCGGCTGCTGCGTCGAAGCGCGCCTGTTGTTCGGGCTCGCGCACGAATCCCTTGACCACTTTGATCCCCGCCAGGTTCTCCTGCAAGATCGTGTTCAGCCGGGACAGGCGGATCTGCACTTCTGTGAAAAGCGGCCGGGTGATCCCGGCAAATACCATGAAGACCACCAGGGCAATCGGCAGCAACGGCAGGATAATCAGAGTCAGTTTGACGTTGGTCAAAAATAATAGAACCAGCGTGCCTACCAGCATTATCACGGCCTGAGTGGCCTGGAGCAAACCCTGCCCGATGAACAGGCGGACTTTCTCGACGTCATCCGTCGCGCGTACCATCAACTGCCCGGTCTGGCTCTTGTCGTGATAGCTGAACGACAACCGTTGGATCTTCGCAAAGATATCGTTGCGAAGATCAAAGGCCACGCTCTGCGAGACCCGCTCGGACATGAAGGTTTGCGCGTAAGCTGCCAGCCCGCGGGCGACCGCAAAGGCAAGGATGAACAGCCCGGTATAGATCAGCAGGCTCTCCGCACTGGTGCTATAACGAGTGTACTGGTCCATGGTCCAGCCAAGCCTGCTCAACACCATGGGCAGCACCGCTGGCGGAAGCTGCCCGCTCTGGACCGCAGCAGTGATTTTTTGGGCGATAAAGCCATTGGTCACTGTATCAATAATGGTCTGGATCAATTGGGGAACCATTAAGACTGCCCCGGTGGAGATGAACACGAACAGGTACGCCCAGAAAGTCAGCCGTTTGTAATGGCCCAGGTAAGCGACTGCCCGTCCCAGCCCCTTGTTGCTCTGCGGGCTGCTGGTTGGGCTCTCCGCCGATTTCTTCTGTCGAAAAGATACTGCTCGCTGCAAATTAACCTCCATTTCGATGATAATTCAACTCAACGTCTTCGGCCGGGATCTTCATTTCCAGTAAAAGGGAATAATACAGTTTAGACAGCAGCTCGCGAAGCTGAGCTCGCTCACCTTCACTCAATCCCGAGGCGAGCCGGTTTACATAATCCAGCATCCGCGGCGCGTGGTCGGCGATGATTTTCCGTCCCTGCTGAGTCAGTTGGATGCGGAAAATCCTGTGATCGACCCGATCCAGGGTTCTCTGCACCAGGCCCTGTTCTTCCAGGCCGCGAAGCAAAGCGCTGATGGTATTTTTTCCCACGTTCTGGCATTGGCTCAGATAGGTAGGAGTTAATCCCTCCGCATTGCCGACCTTCTCCTCGCGCCACAGACGCATCAACAATCCCCATCTGGCCCGCGATATCCCGCTGTGGGATGCCTCTGCCTTTTGCATGGTGATCATATCGTACGTTCTCGCGACCAGGTGGGTCAAACCGATCAGCTCAATTCCAGTCGTATCCCTATTCCCGGTCAGGTCGCCAATCTCGCGTGCCTGTTTGCGCATTTTCTCGATGATTGTTGGGTTTTTCACTTCCGCCATGGCTCCCGCCTTATCTTTCTGGTTTCAACATTCAATCCCGGTTCAAAATTACAATATTAGTCACACATCGAACTATTAGACAACGAACTATACACCCATCGAACCAGATTGTCAATTGCCTTTCTCAGATTTCTGTTTTCCTCTTCCTGTTTGCTGAGGTGCCCAGGGTACCCATTGACGGTTCTCAGTTCTCGGATCTCATTCCCTTCGATGGGGGGAATCCCTAAGCCCGCATAGGCAAAGCCCCCATTGAAGCGCTTTTCCAGAATGCGTATGATGAAATCATCGCGAGGACAGGTGCAGTTATTGCAATGCCCAGGCGAAACCGGATTATCCAGGTAGTAAAGAGTGGTGTAAGCATTACTTGAGTATTTACGAGGGACGCCTGATCAGTCGCTGGATGGTACAGCGCAGGCAAGACGCTGGGGGAGACCGAAGGATAATCCGTGGTTTTACTGGTTGTTCGGAATATGGTCTCCCCCAGCGAGACTGTATCGGTACTTTTATTGGTAGGTCTGAAAAAAGGGAACTTTTATACCACTGTCAGTTTGAACCCTGATCGAACTGGATTGGGGTAACAGGAAAGGAGAGGATCATGCAGGAAGACAAAATCATCGTGAAGAGAGGTAGTTTTGGATCCCTGTTTTCCGGGTTCCTGATCGGGGGATTGATTGGCGCGGTGCTGGCGCTCCTGGCAGCACCTCAATCGGGTGCCGAGACGCGAGAATTGCTTCGCGAAAAAGGTACTGAGTTGAAGGATCAGGTCGTTGATACGGCCGGCCAGACTCGTGAACGGGCTCAGAAGGTAATCGAAAATGCGCGTGGTATGGTCAGCGATGTCGCCCAGGCAGCTCGCGATCGCGCATCCGAAATGATGCACCGCGAGGCTGATATGATGGACAATACGTCCGAGAAGATGGATAAGATGGTGGACTAAATAACCTGGTGTGAGAGTTTGAGCAGTTGTTGTCGTCAAAGAGCTGTGCCTCCCGGACAGCTCTTTGATGTTTAACGAAACAGAGTCACCAATTTGTTTTATACTATCTCTGATGGTCCATTCCGCCTTCCCCACCATCCAGCAGTCGCTGGACGCCTTCATCGACAGCGTGCACCACTCGCGTAGCGCGAACACCGCCAAGACCTATCGCGACGCGCTGGCTGCCTTCAGCGCCGTCCTCGAAAGCCGCGGCCTGGACCCCTGCGAGCACCTCCCCGCGGAGCTTCCCGAGGAATCGATCATCTGGGCCATCCAGGCTATGCGCGAAGCCGCCCCCACTACCGAGCGCAATCGCCTGACCGCCATCGCCCAGTTCTTCGAATACCTCGCCGCTGAAGATCTCGCTGAAGTCAACCTGCCCCAGGTTCGCCTCCTTATTCGACAGCGCGCCCGCCGGCCCGGCGTCCGCCTACCCCAGTTCCCCCGCGAAGCGATCGAAAAAGTCCTGGCAAAATCCAACGAGCTGGCCCTTCTTCCCACCGACGACCACAACCAGCGCCTGCGCAACCTCCGCGACCGGGCGCTGCTCGTCACCCTCGCTGATACAGGCCTTCGCATCCACGAAGCCTGCAACCTCCGCCGCGGCGATATCGACATGCGCGAGGGTCGCGCGGTGATCACCGGCAAGGGCGACCGCCAAGCCGTGGTGCGATTCTCAACCCGCAGTTTGCGCGCCATCAAAGACTATCTCAATGCCCGCGCCGAGCTGGACGGGAACACCGGCCGCCAGCTCTCCGCCCTGCCCGTGTTCGCCCGCCACGACGACGGCGCGGGGAAAAAAGTGAAGCCGATGACCACCAAAACCGGCCGGCTGATCGTCGACCAGCGGGTCAAATCCCTGCTCGCCGGTGAAGACGAGGCTGAGTTCGCCGACCAGATCACCCCCCATTCCTTCCGCCATTATTTCGTCACCGTGGTGCTCAAGGCCACCGGCAACCTCAAGCTCGCCCAGGAGCTGGCCCGCCACCGCTCCATCGCTGTCACCCAGCGCTACGCTCACCTCAGCGACGATGAGCTCGACCAGGGCTATTACGAGATATTTGAAAGATGAATTCCGCAGTATTTCCCCCCTCTGAGCCTTGCTCGCCTCCGGTAGTGATGATCAGCCCGATGATCGTATCCCGCAGATAATGTGGTTCCCGGCCGATTACCCGCAGGGGAACTTATTCCATTGCAGTTGGTTAGCCAGAATAGCCAGTCATCATTTCCCAGGCAAGGCCATTCCCTGACAGGATGATGATGCACAATAAAAATGCCTCCACCTGGATCGGTTTCAAACCGGTCATGCCCGCCAGATCCGGAAAAAGGCTGAGCAATAGCACAAACCCATACAGAAACAGCACCAGCCAGCGGTTGCGGGCAAAAACCCCTTCTCTGCTAATTTTCCGAATATGGGTCAGCAGCCGGATCGTGAAATACATCCCCAAACCCGCGGCAATCGCAAAAACGGCCCGCCAAATCAATTTATTATCTCCACCAATCTGGGAACCCAATGACATCACTCCCGGGATCAAGAATGAAGCGTACACGCCTCCTGCCAGAGACCGCATAGGTGGATTGACCAGCCAGTCTTTTCGGCGTTCGACCACTGTCCACCATAAGCCTGCGAGCGCGAAACAGATTCCAGAGACGATTGCATAGAAACTGTCGGTATTCATGGATTCCCCGGAGTGTTTAAGAATTCATCCTATGGCTGATCTCGGCGGATTTTTTCTCACAGGTTGCCCACATCTGGATGTAATCGTAAGCAGAACGAAATAAAGGTGCCAGGTCCTCAGCAGTCAGCCCGATGTTGCACAGATCCTGGAGGAAATCAGGCAGCAGGCCATAATGAGCCATCCCATCAATGTTGTAATCATAATCGCGCCGCGGGCCAGCCTTATCACGGATTAAGGGCCGGTTCTTTCCCTCCATTTCATTCCACTTATCCCAAATTGATTTGATTTTTCCTATCAGATCGACCATCCGGCTGTGTTCTTTCTGGCCAAGTTCCACCATTCCCCGCTTGGCGTAGTATGCTGCCCGCTGCTCGACCGGCCAGTCCTCCACCTGCTCTTTATCCACCGGGATTTTCAAGTCGGCTGCCCAAAAACCTTTGGTGACATGATCGACAAAGTCCTGCTCGTGGTTTATTTTCAAACGCAACAGCATCTGGCGAACATTTGGCTCTGGAAAATCCGTTTCGGGGTGACGGTGGATCCAGGGGTTAAATCCAGCGACATATTGAGCAACCGCCTGCCAGATATCTTCTTCCTCATCTGTATAACCGCCCTCCAGGCTGGACTCGAAGCGGTGCCAGCGGTAATCGCGGATCGGCTCTGTGTACGCCACTCCGTTGGTTTGCCGCTCGATTTCCTTTCGCCTGTCCCCAATTCGCCTTTCGTCCCCCAGCACGCCGTACGCCGCGAATGGGCCAAACCGCGGACAGGGCAAACCCGCCGCTCCGTTAATATCTGTACCGATGGCAACCCCGCGCCCACCGCTTTTCGCCACGGCATATAGATATGCCTGCGCCCAGGAAGAGCTGGAACCGGCGCATGGCTCCGGTATCCGGGCCGCCAGCTCTGGCATGCATCGCCGCAGCCCGGCAATGTCCCCCTGATTGATAATCGGCGCGATGATTCCACCCAGCCTGGTAATCCGCTCAATTTGATCGCCTCTTTTCCCGGCTTCGTGGGCCACCTTGTGCACATCGCTCGTTCCGTAGGTCTCATGCCGTACGTGGTCAAATTCGATATCCGCACTGTAGAGCAGATCTCTGAACCAGCAATGGGAGCAAATGACCGGATAATTTTCTTTTTCTACGATGGACAGCGCTGTATCCGTCGCTTTCTCAGACATGTGATCCACGTCGATAATTAACCCCCTCGCCATCATCTCTTCCAACAAGATCTGGCCATACTGGTTTAATCCACGTGCGTTGGCGTGTCCGCCGCGCAAATTGGGCGCCTGCCCGGCTTCATACATCGTATACACCCCTGGAATATGATCGACAAGCGTCCGGCGATGCATTTTATACTTCCGTCCCGAGATCGCCACAGCTCGCTCTAGATCATCGACCAGGTCGTCTCCATCCGCATCCAGGCGGTAGCGCACGCCGGTTTCCCACGCATCCTCAACGTCCCATCGTTCACCATTGACAAAGAGATTGATCGTCTCCAGAAAGCGGAGATAAATCGCGGTCCCGCCGAAAGCATTATTGGTCAGGTGGATCGGTGTGATCTGGCGAATTCCTAGGCTGTACAGCCAGTCAAGCTCGCGACCAATGATCCCGCGAGCCAGTTCCAGATTGCCGCCGGTGAGTATTTCCAGGTCTTCAAATTTTCGCCAATTCCCAAGAGAATCGACCTCCATGCCCAGGATCACTGCCAGCCGGTTTTCACTGATCACCTTTTGGGCTTCATCAGGGGAATAAACGATTTGCATCCAGCCTTTTCCCGCGCCATCCGCATGGGTGTTTACCCAATCGGCCATCTGTTTTATCGCCGCGATCTGGATTTGAATGGCATTCCGGTCGTCGTGTGCGGAGTTGGGGCTGGTCTTGGTGGCCAGCAGTTCGTTGTTGACTGCCAGGCAGGTGATTAATCTCAAACCGCCCTGGTAAGCACGGTAGATCCAATCGATATATGCCTGCTGGTGGACAAGGGTGGTGAATCGAGGCCAGACCACGTATTCGGGATGGCCGCCCGAAGCCGGATGACCAAATTCCGGGTTAATGTCGATCAATCCGCCGTGAATCGGCTCACAGGAACGGAGCGCATATTCCATTCCTTCAGCGCCAGGATGGCTGGGATCGTAGGGCTCTCCCCAGAATGCTTCGCCCCCAAAAGCCAGATGGGCCATCAGATGCGCATGGGTATCGGCAAACCCCCATAGTGGAGCAGTCGGAGCGGCATCCCAGTAATCTCCTCCCAAGAGTACCCGCATTGACGTTGGAACATCATCTTGAGTTGCCATTATATCTTCCCCTGAATATAGAATGAACCTCAGCGGATTGGGGTTTGTGATCCGAAAACAAACGTGACTGTCGAAATAACCCCATCCTTAATAATTAACTTACAGGATAATTATTATCGTAATTATTATATTACAAGGACAATTATTCAAGATTAAAACAAGTTAAGTGAAGAGATCTTCATTCGTGAACTGCTGAAATCAAAACCCCCTCGCGCCAGGCAAGGGGGTTTTGATAATAACCCATCTGTAGTAAGATAGATCCTGAGGATTTTGAAAAACCTTGGGGTCTTTTTCAGAAAAGGATCAAGGAATGGAAAGTTATTCCTATCTAATTGTGGGCGGTGGGATGGCTGCTGCGGCGGCCGCGCGAGGCATCCGCGAAGTCGACTCCCAGGGTTCGATTGGGCTGCTCAGTATTGAAAAAGTCCCTCCCTACAAACGCCCGCATCTAACAAAGAAGCTGTGGTTCGGTCAGCCCG
>DATKLX010000051.1:0-5005 GCA_035542155.1 Anaerolineaceae bacterium | reverse complement strand
GAGTTTGTCCTACAAGATGGCCCTTTGGGAGTTGCCGTGGTTTCAGGGGCAAAGTGCTGCGCACTTTGCCCCTGAAACCACGCTAAAACCCAAAGATCCAAAGAGGGTACAGTAGAATTTATTTTTTCTCGACAGTTACTTCGACGTTGTCAAACCAGATGGTGGCGGTGGGGCCGTTGGCGACGGTGGACTGGAAGAGGCCGAGGCCGACCTGGCCGGACAGGTCAATCTTGGGATCGGTCAGGTCGATCACCTGGATCGAATCGACCAAGATCTTAATATTGTTACCCTTGGTGACCACGCTCAGGCGATAGACCATGCGATTGTAATTCTTAAAAGCGACCTTTTTCAGCTCCCGATCCGGTTTACCCTCCAACTGTTCGGCCAGAACGATCTCATTGATCGGATCGGCGCGAAAGCGGATCTGGTAGAGATGCTTGCCAGGCACCACTCCCACGTACACCAGGCGGTCGGTGCCTTCAACGCCCTGCACGTCCACGGAAAAAGTGTAATCCTTCCAGGACAGATCGCCGGCAAAGGCCTGGCAGTCGTAACTGGGAGCCTGGCAGGCCAGACGGCCGTTGTCAAACGTCCAGGCGCCTGAAATAATATCCCAGTTCTTCTGGCTGGCGGCGGGGTCATCAAAGCGGTCGCGCAGCAGAACGTTGTCCGGCAGGGTTTCGGTGGCGCTCATGGTGGGCGTGGGCAGGGCGACCGCGGGCGGAGAAAAAGTCGGCAGGCTGACCGATACCTGGGCCCTGGGCGCTAGCGGAAGCTGGTGGGTGAAGATGGAGGCGTAATAAAAAACGGACTGATAGAGCTTATTGCGCAAGCTCTGGGCCAGGCTCGACTGGACGTTATCGACCGGGGAACCGACGATGACGCGGGAAAACAGGTTGGCCTGGCGAATCGCCAGTATGTAGCTGACGAAGGAGGAACCCGGAGCCGGGTTTTGGTCCTGGCCGAACATCAGGACGGCCGAATCGACCTGGGCCAACTGGGTCGGCGAGATGGTGGACCGCTCGACCGATTTGCCGAGCACCTTATAGGAATCGGGGTCGGCTGCATCCTGGAGAGCAACCTCGGCGTCCACGGTACTGTTGTAGAGCAGGACTTCGTAAGTGACGTTGACCTCGCGCTCCTGGCTGGCAAAATCCGGATTGGTGTAGGTGACGCGATAACCCTCGGCATTCGGCAGGCTGAGGACCGGATTGCTGCCGGTGTCCTGCTGCTTGAAGCCGGCGGGCAGCAGAGAAAGGGCCGGGATATATTTTTTGCTGGGGCCGACGATCATATTGGCGGGCGGCTGGGCCGGGACAACCCGTGAAAAATAGGTCAGGAACAGTACCAGCACGATCGCAACCGCCAGGAGCGCCATCAATACCTGGAACAGGCGATTGTGATAGATCTTGCGGGCGCTTTTTTTAACGACCGGCGTGATCTTGGCCGGGTAGGCGGAGAGCGTTTCTTTGATGTCATCCACAGACGGAAGGCGCGGGGCGGGCTCGGGGACCGGTTCTTCCTCAATCTCCTCAACGGGAAGCGGTTCTGCTGAAAGCTCGGAGCGCAACAGCATCTCGGGGGCAATGGAGGGATCGCGATCGACCTGCGTATAGCGGCTTCCAGCGGAAATTGGAGCCTGGGCCGCGGCAGGCGCAGGCGGCTCTGGCAGAGGCTCGGGCGCTTTTTCAGGCCGTTTCGGCTCGCGCCGGCCGAATTTCATGCCGGGTTTATCGCCGAGGAGTAAGAGCTGCAGGCGAGCCTGCTGGTTGTCGGGATCGAACTTGAGGACCTGATTGTAGCAATCCTTGCGCTCTGCCGGATCTTCGACGAGGTCTGCCAGCAGCAGCCAGGCCTCAACGTTACGCCCATTAGATCGAAGTAAATCAATTAATTCCTGCGTGGCGGCTTCCTGATCGCCCCTTGCCAGCAACATCCTGGCACGATTGATATCTGCCATAAAGGTTCCTTTATACGACCGGGTCTGCCCGGCTCAGAATAGTCCCAACGTCAGTATAGCATAATGAAATCTGTGAATCCCTTACACGGAGTTTACAGATATGCAAAAAAGAACGGTTGGATCCTATTTTTAGAGTTTTTGGTGTGGATTTCTTCCCCAACATACCTTCCCAATATGTTATTTGGATAAGGATTCAGTTGTATTAATAGGGGCTGTGGATATGTGGATAGAAAGAGCGAAACAGAGACTCTACCCCCAAGGGTGGGGGAATCAAAAATATTTCTGCCAGTATTCGGTTCGAGCCTGGTCGTTTGAGGGCATTTTTATCCACAGACAGGCTGTGGATAAATCCAGAAAAGTTGGTGGAATAATTTCCAATACAAAATTGCGGTGGAGGGGTTTTAAGGCAGGTTCATATATTGGCGAGTCCCAAAAAGCACCCCCACAGGTGGGGGTGCGGTTTTTCAATCCAGGAGCGGGGTGGAAGGTATTAAGGGTAGTTCTCCACATATTTCACAAGTTATCCACAGTTATTCGCGGTTTATCCACAGTTTTTATGGTTTTGCACAATATGAGCCAAAAAAAGCACCCCCATATATTGGTACCTTTTTTGTCAGTATTTTGTCGGTTAAGTATGGAGGCGGTAAGGAAAAAGTAACTGCGAATAGTGCGAATTTGGATTGAGCAGAAGAAAATTAACAATAATTATAGGAAAAAAGGCGATAGATCACCCTATTTCAGGCGCCCATCTGGCGGGCCCAATCGTCGAGAGTCTCTTCGACCGAATCCAGGTAGCCATCCAGGGATGCGATGCGCTGCCGGAAACCGGCCATGTCCAGGCTGAGGGATTGGATGGCGTTGAGCCAGGGCTGTTGGTGGGGATCGTCGCCGGGGAGAAGGCAGGCCGAAAGAGTCCAGACCCTCAGCAAGATCCACAGGGCCGCGGCCGGATGTTGATCGCGCAGGAAGGCAGCGGCGCGCTGGTAATATGCCAATCGGGCAGGCAGCAGTCGGGGCGGGCAGTCGACCGTCCTGCTGGCGGATTGGAGGGTGTCCTTCCAGGCCGGCTGCCAGGACTGCCAGGCGTCTTCCTCGACGGTTTCGGGCGAAACCAGCTCGAGCAGGCCGGCGCTTAGCTCAGGCCGTCCGAGTTCCATGGCCCGCTGGGGAAAATCGAGCAAGAAACGGCGCTCGGCCAGCGGGCTGCCGGTGAGGGTGGCGATAGCATTGCCTGCATGCTCGACCGCCTTCAGAAATTTCCATACTTGTTGGGGAGAGCAAGCCGATCCGCCGGCATAGGCCGGGCCGGCGCCCGCTTCCAGCCAATCTCGGCGGCTGGCCTCGACCAGGCGGCGGGCGCGCTGGAGGACGTTGGTCGGCGTGTTGAACTGGGATGTAATGGCAGCCTGGGTAAACTCAAACCAGTGTTGGGTATCGTGGTAAACCAGGGGGTGGGTGGTGATAAACGGGCTGATCCAGGGATCGGTGCGCATCTGGCGCGGCTGGCGAAAGACATCCTGGGAGAGGTGGGCAATATCCAGGTGGATCTCTTCGCTCAAGGGAACCACTTCGCGTTCGGCGGCGGGCTGGCTATCGTGGATCAGGAAGAGATCGATGTCGCCGGCGCCGCCCAGGAGTGGATTCTCGTGCAGGAGAGAGCCGGTCAGGTAGACGCAAATGATGCGCCGGTTGATGCGGACGCGCTCTGCGGCGGTATCATGAGAGAGCTTGAGAAGTGCCTCGCGGGTGATACGCATGGATTTGCTAATTTTAATATAAAAATGTAAAAAGTGAGGGCGTGCAACGTGAAGCGTGAAACGTGAATTTCAATTCACATTTCACGCTTCACGTTTCTCGAGTCAGGATTTGCGAATCTCATCCGTAATCAGGGCCGGCTGGTAGGGGACGAGCTTCAGGTGCTGGCGGATGCGCTGCTCGATCCAGTGCAGGTCGTCGGGGTTGCGCACGTAATCGAGCTGGTTGCAGTCGATTACCAGGACCGGCGAGCGGTGCTTCGGGTCGTTCACGAAGAAGGCGTCATAGCCGCGATTTAGCTCATCGATGTAGGCCCGCTCCATCTGGCGCTCGTAAGGGCGGTCGCGCTGAGCAATGCGCTGCATGAGGGTGTCGGTCTCGGCCCGCAGGTATACGATCAGGTCGGGCACGATGATTTTCTCGGCCAGGGCTTCGTGCAGGCGGTAATACATATCGAGCTCGTCGCCGGACAGGTTGATGCGGGCAAAGAGGGCGTCTTTTTCAAAAGTATAGTCACTGACCAGGTTCTTACCCCCGGCGACCAGCTCAGACACACTGCGGCGCTGCTGGTAGTAGCGGCTGAGAAGGAAAAACATCTGGGTCTGGAAGGCAAAGCGGGAGCGGTCCTCGTAGAACTTGCTCAGGAAGGGATTTTCTTCGAAGACCTCCAGCAGGAGGTTGGACTGAAAGGCCGGCTGGAGCATGCGGGCCAGGGTTGTCTTGCCGACACCGATGACACCTTCGATGGCTAGGTACATGGATTCTCCTATTACTTGGAATTCACCACAGAGGCGCTGAGACACAGAGAAGAACCTTTAAAATTTAAGGTTCCTCTCTGTGTCTCAGTGCCTCTGTTGTGAATCTTTTTCTCATTTGGACAAAACCTCGAGCTGAGTGACGAGGGTGGAGATGACGTTGAAACCGCCCTGCCAGAAGGAGGCCTGGCGGGCATCGATGCCGGCTTCGGCCAGCACCCGCATGGGGGACTGGGAGCCTCCGGCGGAGAGCATCTGGATGTAGCGCGGCTTGAAGGATTCACCCTCGGCCTTGAACTGTTGATAGAGCGAAAATACCAGGAGCTGGCCGAAGGCGTAGGCGTAGACGTAGAATGGGGTAGCGTAAATATGCGGGATGCTGACCCATTCATATTTAAATTCGGGGGCAATGGTGACAGCATCGCCAAACTGGTCCTGGAGATTCTTGAAATAGGCCTCGCTCAGCTCATCCACCGAGGCGCCCTGGGCGACCATCTCGTGGGCCTGCTTCTCGAACAGGGCAAAGAAGGCCTGG
>DATKLX010000050.1:0-7542 GCA_035542155.1 Anaerolineaceae bacterium | reverse complement strand
CCCCCCCCCAAAAACCTCAAAATCGCTACCTTCCCAATAATTTTCGGATAGATACTTAATCGATCAGGATTGCCTTCAGGAGGGTCGATGATTGGGACGCTGATCAACGAACGCTACCGCGTGATCGCGGAGCTGGGTCGCGGCGGGATGGGTGTGGTGTACAATGCCCACGATGAGCTGCTGGACCGCGACGTCGCCGTCAAAGTGCTGTCGGCCAGCGAGCTTGGCAGCCAGGGCCGGGCGCGTTTGCTGCACGAAGCCCGGGCTGCCGCGCGCCTCAATCACCCCAATATCATCAACGTGTACGACGCCGGTGAGATGGACGGCTCCTCCTACATCGTGATGGAGCTGCTCCACGGCGATTCTTTGTACGAGCGTCGCCCCACGAGCCTGGCGGAAATTCTTACCGTCGCACGGCAGATCCTGGCTGCCCTCGGCCACGCTCACAGCCATGGGATTGTCCACCGCGATCTCAAACCCGAAAACGTGTTTCTCACACCGGAAGGAGTGGTCAAGCTGACCGATTTTGGCCTGGCCCATTCGGTCGCCTCGCGCGTCTCGGTGGACGGGGCGATCATCGGTACGGTCTTTTACCTTCCGCCCGAGCAGGCTCTCGGCCAGACCGTGGACGGCCGCTCGGACCTCTACTCCCTGGGGGCCATGCTCTACGAACTGCTCACCGGCCGGCTGCCTTTCTCCGCCAGCGATCCGCTGGTGGTCGTATCGCAACACCTGTATGCCCCTGTGGTCCCACCCCGTACCTACGCACCCGACCTGCCGCCGGCGCTGGACAGCCTGATCCTGCGCATGCTGGCCAAAAAGCCCGAGGATCGCCCGGCGACTGCCGCGGAAGTCCTGCAGGCGATCAACGAGCTGGGAATCGACGTCTCTGGCCAGGCGCGGCCACCTCTCGAATTGATCCTGCCCGAAACCATCTCCCCGGTCCACCGCCTGGTCCTCGATCGCATGGTCGGGCGCGAACGTGAGCTCGAAGAAGCGCGCGGGCTGTGGATGAGCGCGCAGGGCGGCGTCAGCCAGGTACTCACAGTCAGCGGCGAAACGGGGATTGGCAAGACGCCTTTCATCCGCGACGTGACCGCCATGGTGCGGATGTCGAGCGGTCTGGCCTTGATGGCGGAGTGCTATTCCGAAGGGACCACGCCTTACGCGCCGGTCGTCCAGTGGCTGCGCGCCGGTCTGCCGTTGCTCTCGCCGGGTGCGCTGTCCGGGGCGGCGCTTGCCGCCCTGGTCCATTTTGTCTCCGAGCTGGCGGTAAATTACCCGGACATGCCGGTTCTGGCTCCGGTGGAGCCACGCGCCGAACAGCAGCGCCTCTTTGAAAGCTTCGCCGCCTTCTGCGCCGCATTGAGCGCCCAGGCTCCCCTCTTGCTTGTGGTGGAAGATATCCACTGGGCCGACAGCGGCACCCTTTACCTGATCCGCCACCTGGCGCGGCGGGCGCGGGCTGGCCGGCTGCCCCTGATGATCGTCCTCACGTACCGCGAGGAAGACCTGAACCAGTGCCCCTCGTTCCAGGAAATCCTGTTCGACCTGAACCACGAGCGGCTGTTGTACCGGATCAAGCTGGCCCGCTTCAACCACGATCAGACCCGCCAGATTCTGGAGGTCATGTTCCAGCAGGAAGTCCCCGAGGATTTCGTGGACGGGATCTATCGCGAGACAGAAGGCAACCTGTTTTATATGGAAGAAGTGGTCAAGTCCCTGGTCGAAGAGGGCAAGATCTGCATTGACTGCGGCCAATGGGAGTTGCCGGCGATGACCGACCTGCAGATCCCGCAGAGCGTTCGCCTGGCCATTGAGACTCGCCTGGAAAAGCTGTCCCCTTCGGCTCGGGAAGCCCTGCGCCTGGCGGCGATAATCGGCCGCGAGTTCGACTTCGTAACCCTGCGACATGCCAGCGACCTGGACGAGGAGACGCTGATCGAGGCGCTCGAACTGGCAGCCCAAACCCGCCTGATCGAGGAGATCCCCGGGCGCGGCCAGGCCCACGAAGAACGCTTCGCCTTTGCCCACAGCCTGATCCCGGCCACTCTACGCGAGGGTCTGAGCGGGATGCGCCGCCACAGGCTGCACCGGCGGGTAGTATCGGCCATCGAAAAGCTGCGCCCCGAAGATTACGAGACGCTGGCCTATCACGCCGAACAGGCCGGGGACGAGGACTGCGCGCGGACCTATTTCGAGCTGGCCGGAAAGCGCGCCCTGGAGGTGTTCGCCAACCAGGAGGCTTACCGCTACCTGCAGATCGCCCTGGATATTCCGGGTGTAGGCAGCGAGACCGACCGGGCGCGCCTGCTCTGCCATGTGGCCGAAGCCCTCTTCCGCCTGGTTCGCTATGGGGAAGCTGCCCAGGCCTGGCAGGAGGCCGCGGGCCTTTTCCGCACCGCCGGGGACCACGGCGCTTTCGCCAACGCGACCGCTCGCGCCGCCCGGGCGATCTGGCATACCCAGGATAACCTCAAACCGCTGGAAATCTGTCTGAAAGGACTGGACACGGTCAAGGCGCTGGTTGGCAGCGGGGAATTCCCTCCGGAGACCCCAGGGATGGCAGCCCTTCTGCACGAGGCCGGGCGCTCCTTTCGCTTCCAAAACCGTTCGGTGGAAGCCCGCCCGTACGTTGAGAAGGCCCTGGATATGGCCGAGCAATTGGAGCTGGTCGAGATCCAGGCGGACACGCTGGCGACCATGGGGATCCTGCAGGGTTCGTCCTACGAAGAAAAACGCGCTATTCTGATCCGCGCCGTCGAGCTGGCCGAGTCGGCGGGCGCGCTGGGAACCGCGATTCGCGCGCACGATAACCTGGCGGACGTGCTGACCTCCATTGGAGATTACCCCGGCGCCCGCGCGCAGTGCCTGCGCAACCGCGAGCTAGCCCACCTGGTGGGCATCCCCCTCTGGGAATACCGCGAGCTGGCCTATGCCGCCTCCGTCAGCCTGGATATGGCCGACCTTGCGGCCGCGGAATCCGAATTGGAGGAAGTCCGCCAAATCCGGAAAGGTCTGGCCGGCCCAACGGAACACGACCAGTTCGTCGAAGTGCTGGAGGCGCACGTCCGTTTCCGCCGTGGACAGCAGGAAGAGGCGCTGAACAGACTGGAGCGCATTCGCGATGAAATTACTGACAAGGATGCAGATGCGCACAGGATCGCCGATATTAGCTGGGATCTGGCGATTCTGAACTTCGCTCGCGGCGATCTGGTGAAAGCGAGCGCTTATTTACGCGAAACGGTCGCCAACGGCGACCGCGCCCAGCACTGGGACCGTTCAACCTCGCGGGGGGTGCTGGCCGTGCTTCTCGCCCGGCAGGGCTTGCTGGAGGAAGCCCAAATCATGCTGCTTGAGGCGCGCGCCCTGGCTGGCCCTTACCCCACCGCGGCAGCGATGCGGGCGATGGAGTGGGCCGAAGCCGGCCTGGCGGAAGCTGAGGCGCGTTTTGAGGATGCCTGGAACGATTACGACGAGGCCGCGCGCGGGTGCGGGGAAATGGGCGCGCGCTGGTACCAGGCGCTGATCCTCCAGGACTGGGCCAATGCCCTGGTGCGCAGCGGCCGCTCCGAGCAAGATACGAAGGTGCGCGGGCTGCGCGCCCAGGTAAGAGCGATTTTGAGATAAATGTCGCCACGAAGGTGGGTCTCGCTGTACTACTTCGTTTACTTTGGCGCGCTGGCCACGCTGATCCCCTATCTGAACCTGTTCTACCGCCGGTTGGGCATCCCCGATCCATTGATTGGCATCCTGGCCGGCCTGGGCCCCCTGACCAGTATCATCGCCGGGCCGCTGTGGGGTGGGCTGGCCGATGCGCTGCACATCCACCGCCGGATCCTGCCGGCGATGATCCTGGCGACCCTGCCATGTGCGGCGGCGATCTCTGTCCAGCGCGAGTTTTCGGGCCTGGCCCTGGCCGGGCTGGCCTTTGGGATGTGCATTTCGCCGGTCGTGCCCCTGGCGGATAACGCGGTGATCCAGTACCTGGGCAGCGACCGCTCGGACTACGGGCGCTTACGCCTGTGGGGCTCGATCGGCTGGGCGCTTTTGGCCTGGATTGCTGGCCTGCTGATCGAGCGACTGGGAATGGGGGCAGGATTTGTGCTCTACATCGGCGGTATGGCCTTCTGCGCCTGGGTCGCTTTGCGCCTGCCGGCCCCGGCTCGCGCGGTCGATGCTCCACCGTTCTGGGTCAGCCTGCGCAAGCTCTCGGGCAGCCGTCCCTGGCTGGTTTTTCTGGCAGCGATCTTCCTGGTGGGGATCAGCAACTCTGCACTGCAAAACTTCCTCTCCCTGTTTATCAAAGATCTCGGGGCGGGAGAGTCATTCTTCGGCCTCATCCTGGCACTGGCCAGCTTCAGCGAGGTGCCGGTCTTTTTTCTCTCGTCGCGCTGGTTGAGGCGTTTTGGCCCGCGCGCCCTGATCGCCTTCGCGATGACTATCTACGGGCTGCGGGTCCTGACGCTGGCGGCCATCCACCAGCCGTTGTGGGTGATCCCGGTCGCGCTGCTGCACGGATTATCGTTCTCCGCCCTGTGGACCTCGGCGGTCAATTACGCCGCGCAGCTTGCCCCGCCGCACCTGGGAGCCACGGCGCAGTCGACCCTGACGGGGGTGATGTTCGGCGTGGCCACCGCAGTAGGCGCATTTGGCGGCGGCTGGTTGTACGGCCAGAGCGGCCCGGCGCTCGTATTTCTGGTCTCAGGGCTGGCGGCGCTGGCGGGAGTAGCCCTGTTCCTGCTGGGCAGCCCGGGGCCGCGGGCGATCATGAGCCAGGAAAGCGCATAGACGTAGCTGCTGCCTGGGCGATTCCAGAGGTTCTGAAAGATCAGCCGGGGATGAGACTTGACACAGGTTTTTGATTAGCCTATAATATGGGTGACCGCCCACCCATATATGGAGAATTTATGCCAAGACTCAAACAACAGGACCGTGAAGCAACGCTCGACCAGACCCGCACCCGTTTTCTGGATGCCGCTGCGGAGGAAATTGCCCGATCCGGTTACGACGCAGCGAACATCAATTCGATCTCGCTGGCTGGCGGCTTCGCCAAGGGCACCATTTACAACTACTTTTCCAGCAAGCGCGAGCTGATGTTCGCTCTGATTGAGACGACCGCCGCCCGGCACGTGGAATTCATCTCGAGCGCTGTCCTCGTCGAGCCAGACGCCGAGAACCGCCTGGAGCGCCTCTTTACCGCCGGCTTTGAGTTTGTCCAGCAGCACCTGTCCCCGGCACGAGTGATGATCACAACGCTCTACGGGCCGGACGAGGAGTTCAAGGCGCGCCTGTTCGCTGCTTACCAGCCGGCATTTCGCCTGGTGGAGGAGGAGATCCTTGCCCCGGGGATACGCGAGGGCGTCTTCCGTGAGGTGGACCCGCAGCCGGCGGCAATCCTGCTGATGACCTTCTACCTGGGAACCGCCTCTCAGGTGAATGAAGAAGGACGGCTCTACCTGGATCCCCGCCAGATCTCCAATTTCCTGCTGAACGGGTTACGCCGATGATTGCGATCAACCTCGAGCTGTGCACCGGCTGCGGCCATTGTATCGGGATCTACCTGGAGACCTGCCTGCGCCTGGAAAACGGCAAGGCGGTCGTGCAGCGGGATGCCTGTACGACCTGCACGCAGTGCATCGCCGTCTGCCCAAGAAGAGCGATCACCTGGGAGGGCATGCCGGTGCAGCCATTCGACCGGTCTCGCCTGCCTTCTCCCTCCCAGCTCGACGAGCTTTTTAAGGAGCGGCGCAGTGTGCGCGCTTTCCGCAAGGAGAAGATCGCGCGGCCCGTGCTGGAGGAGATCACCTGTTATGGCAGCTACGCGCCGACGATGAACCCGGCTCTGCGCGCAGTGATCGTGGACGACGAGGCGACCATCGCCCGGCTGGACGAGATCCTGATGGGTCTCGTCCGTACACTCTACAACCATGTCTTCAACTCCCGGATTGTCGCCGGGGCGGCAAACCTGCTGGGCCTGGGAAAGGAATTCCTGAAGGCCAAACCCAAGCTGGAAGCGGCTGTGCGGAACGGCCAGGCACTGCACACCACTCCCGCGGCGATGCTCTTCCTGGTGGGCAGCAAAAAAGTGACGCTTTCCAACGAAAGCGCCCAATATGTCATGGCGAATATCATCTATTATGCCCAGTCCCTGGGGATCGGCAGTTGTCTATTTGCCAACGCGCCGATCTTTTACGACCGCCACGGCGCCGCCCGCCGGCTTCTCGGGCTGCGCCGGGGAGAGAGGATCTACGCCGGGCTACTCCTCGGCTACCCGGCGATAAAATATCTCAATAAGGCCGAAGGGCGAAGCATGGAGATCCAGTGGGTGTGAAGAAGATCTTGCTCACCGGCAGCGCCGGGCACTTAGGAGAAGGGTTGGCGCGGGTATTGGAGGAGACAGGCTATGAGGTTACCGGTCTCGACCGGTTACCCTCCGAGTTCACCGACCGGGTCGGGTCCATCGCCGACCCCGAGCTCGTCAGGCGCAGTATGGCCGGCGTCGAGGCGGTCATCCATGCGGCGACCCTGCACAAGCCGCACGTTGGCACGCACAGCCGGCAAAGCTTCGTGGAAACCAACATCACCGGCACGCTCAACCTGCTGGAAGAGGCCGTACTGGCCGGCGTGGGAGCGTTCATCTTCACCAGCACCACCAGCGCCTTCGGCGACGCGCTGATCCCGCCGCCCGGAGCCCCGGCGGCATGGATCACCGAGGAGATCACCCCCGTTCCCAAGAATATTTATGGGGTGACGAAGCTCGCGGCGGAAAACTTGTGCGAGCTGTTCCACCGCAACGAGGGGCTGGCCTGCCTCATTCTGCGCACTTCGCGCTTCTTTCCCGAGGCAGACGACAACCCTGAGACGCGCGAGGCGTTTTCGGACGGCAACATCAAGGCCAATGAATTTCTCTACCGCCGGGTCGATCTGGAGGACGTGGTCAACGCGCACGTCCTGGCCCTGGAAAAAGCCCCCTCCATTGGCTTTGGCAGGTACATCATCAGCGCGACCACGCCTTTCACGCGCGACGATCTGCCAGACCTGCGCAAGAATGCCCCGCTGGTGCTGGAGCGCAGGGTTCCTGAATACGCGGTGGAGTACGCGCGAAGAGGCTGGAAGATGTTCCCCAGCATCGACCGGGTATACGTCAACGAGCGTGCCCGGAATGAGCTGGGCTGGCAGCCGCGATACAATTTTCCATACGTGCTGGAGAGGCTGAAAGAGGATGAAGATCCGCGCAGCCCGCTGGCGCGTCTCGTCGGGTTAAAAGGATACCACAGTCGCAAGTTTTCGGAAGGGCCGTACCCGGTTGGATGAAGGAAACCTAACCCTCCCTTGCCCTCCCTTCCCTAAAAAGGAAGGGAGCAAAACTCGCAAACGACTTAGTTAACGTGAATTCGGGTGTAAGGTCGCATAATTTCGTACTACCCGAAGTCTTTTAATTTCGTACCTTAACAATCTCGAAAAATCGTACCCCCTCTCTCGCTCCAAATCCGCTACCGTTAAGTCGTGGGGTAGAAGGAGATGGCGAGATGGGACAGC
>DATKLX010000049.1:0-30092 GCA_035542155.1 Anaerolineaceae bacterium | reverse complement strand
CACACGCGTGGGGATGTACCGGGTAACGTCAAATGGACACCGGCAAGGCTGGACGGTTTTCCCCACACGCGTGGGGATGTACCCACTGGAATTATGCCCTGGGTGTGGCTCACGGTCGCTCCCCGCGAGGGAGCGTGGATGGCGCTATGGGCATCCCAGGATCTGCCTGGTATGCGTGATCGCCATATCCTTTTGAGGGCTTGCTGGAGTTTCATCCTTTATACGATCCCACAGGGCACACAGAGGCGGACGGGAGTTGGGCGTATCCAGCGCGGCAACAGTTTCGGCCTGGGCCCGGTCCCAGGCGGCGTCGTGAGCGTAGGCCTCGATCAGGGGGAGCCGCTCGTACAGGCCGACAGGCGCGAACCCCTTTGCCTTTGCCTGCTGATAGAAATCCTTTACGGCGGCCCAGTCATCATATTGGCGGGCAAGATCGGCTTTCTCATAGAAATAGCACCAGTCATGCGCGGGCTCGGCGCCAAAAGGGCTGGCGGCTGGCCGCGCGACCACGCTATCCCCGCTGACCTGGATCTGGCTCAGCCGGGATAATCCCGCCGCCTGCCGCATCCGGCTGCCCAGGGTTCCGTAATAGGTTTCGAGGCCTGGGTCAAGCGTCCACAGGCATTTGCCCGGTTCCTGGTAAATCACGATGGCATGGTCATAGCTCCAGGCATTCTTAAAATCTTGAGAGTTGGCAACTCCGCTGGCGGGAGAATTTCCAAACCGCTCCCCTAGGCTGACCATGGCCAGCGAGCCGTTCGCCTCGGGGTTCTCCGCGCGATAGACCCAATTGAGAGCAGACGAGAACGCATTGTCAGAGTTGTAGAAGGTGTTGAGATGGTCATAAATTAACAGCGTGCCAGGTTTGAGAGAGGGCATCCTCCAGGCTATTTGCCAGAACAAATTCTTCTGATTCAGCCAATCTTTGCGAAACTGGTTCGCCGTGTTGAAGTGCGCGCTGGCGGAAAAGCCAACCACCAGGCTCAATACCGCCAGACGGATCCAGGGCTTTCCAGGAATCAACAGGAAGATGGTTGCCATAAGCAGGCTGGATCCGAGCATGAAAGGCATCGTGAAGCGGCTATCGAAACCGCTTATGGTCGGATCCAGCCCGGCAAGCCAGTATGGCCAGCCCGTCAGGAACAAAGCCAACAGCGCGGTTGCGAGGATCTGGAGCCCTTCCTTTTTCGGCAGGGGCGCTTCGTCGCTACGAGAGATCGCAATGAAGACGAATATCCCAACGCTTACTACGACGACCAGTCCCAGGATGACGAAACTGGTGAGGGATGGAATCCAGGTTGCGAAATGGGTAAAAGCCCGGCTCCAGCCAGCGATTCCAGCCAGGGCGACGTCCTCCAGCACGTGGCCTGCCAGATCGAGCACAGTCTGGATTGGGTTGTTCGATAAACCTGCCAGAGGTGCGATCGAGTATCGCGTCAGCGTGCTCAGATTTAGAATGCGCCAGAGGGAAACCGCGATGTACACCGCGAGATAGGGGGCCGAGAGGAATAAAGTGCGCTTCAATCTCGGCCACCAGGCGGGAGCACTCTCCCCCACCACGATCCAGATCAGCACAAAGCGGATCAACTCGAGGGTGTAAAAGATATCCTCGGTCAGCAGGGTAAATCCCTGGCACAGCATTGCCAGGAACGTAAAAAGCAAAGCTCTCCAGGCACTGAGGGATCGATTGGATACAGCGTTTGCCGCGGACTCGCGAACCGCCAACAACGTAAAGATCAATGAGAGCAAGAGACCGGTGTAATTGAGGAATTTTTGCAGGTACAGCATGGGGATATATTGGATGTTGTAGCCCGGGTACACCAGGAAGAGCAGGCTGGTTGCCATCGCCAACCTTTTGAGCTTCGGCCAGGTCAGCGAAAACAGGCCAAAGACGCATAGGGCCGCGATCCACCGGATCAGTACGCCGATGCTGTGCCAGACAACCGGTGTGGCGCCCACCAAATCGGCGAACGGCTGATACACGCCGGCCAGGAGGGGACGGTTGCGGACGAAGAACGAAGCCAGTTGGCCGTTATTCCACAACCACAGCATTTGCCAGTCGTCCGAATAAATCCCCAGTTGGGTCACCAAAAGGCCATAACTCAACACGCTGACCAGTAACAGCGCCAGGGCAAATGCAAGGTCGGTACGCATGAAGGCGCGTATGGATCGCAGGATATTTCGGGGCATCGTCGAACCCTTTCTGGTTGTCAGGCCGGAATAGAGCGATATCCTGATCCGGGATATCTTTACCATCAAGGAAAAGAAAGATGACCCTTTGATTATAACGGCATCGCATCTGCCGCATGCCCTCCCTCGAGCAAGCTCTCCGCAAAGACGCCCCTCGCACCAGCGCCGATTAAACTCGTGGCAGATTGATGGAAGCTGCGCATCTCCCGGCGGGGCTGGTCGAAGGCGAATTCGGTCTGTTTCTACAGTTTGATTGTAGGGAGGGACAGTGCAGGCTGTGTGCACTCGCTTCACCTGCATGCAAGATCAGGCGGGCTTCGTAGGGGTTGATGCGGCTTGAGCCGCCGGGTTCTGCGTATGAGGCGCGGGATGGTAGGTGGAAGGGCAACAGATATCGAACAGGCCGTCGCCTGGCCGCCATTGCACCGAAGCGCAAGCGAGACGCATGCGCCACAATGATGCCAGGATGGACTGGCCGCACTGCAACCCGCTCAGCACACCTGGGCGCGGATCATGACCACCGTCTGGACCGCCTGTTCGACTTCCTCTTCCCGCGGGTTCTTCCGCTCGTCGAAGGTCACGCCGTAATACCGGGCGTCAGATGGCACCTTGCGCAGGTGGGCAGCCAGCCCCGCCGCGATGGCCCCTTGATCTTCGGCGACCGCCTCGGCTACCCCCTGGAAGTCCCGGCCGCGGATGCGCAGCGTGACCGGCGCGCCGCTGCCCAGGTTTTTCCACCAGGTCCCGTGGCTGAAGATGTAGACCTGGCCGCCGTGCTCGGAGTAGCTCACCGGGGTGGTGTAGGTCTTGTCGCTCTTGCGCCCGGTAAAGGTGATCAGCAAGACGTTTCTGCTGACCAGGCCGTGGAGCGGCGAGCGCAGGATGAAGCGCATCGTTTGATTGACAATCGGAGGAATGGTTGGAGCCTGGGACATTTCAGCCTCTCTTTACGGTTTTTTGAACGGGACCAGCCGGTCGACCCGCGCCAGATAACCGGTATACTGCCGGCCAAAGGCCCGCGTGAGCTGTTCTTCCTCGACGCCGATGAAGATCATCACGCCGGCATAGAGGAAGAGCGAAACGACCAGGTAGACCCAGGTCCAGGTCAGGAGCGCGGCGCCGGGAAGGATGAAGAAGGTCACGCTAGAGTAGATCGGGTTGCGCACCACGCCGTACGCGCCGCCGGTGACCAGCTTCCCCTGGGGAAAGCCGGTCAGAAGTTGAGTGACCGCGGTCGCCCAGAGGGCGAGCCCGGGCAGGAGGAAAACGTAGCCGGCGGGCGAGAGAAAGCGCAGGCTCTCGGGCAGCGCCGCGATTTGTGGGTAAACGGTGTGAACCCAGACTGCTGCGGCCAGGGATGGCAGCATAAAAAGGATGATCTTCCCGCCCTGCCCGACGATATTCATTCCATGTTGCTTTTGTAAGATATTGATCATGATTTCCTTTCCTTTCTTCACGGATAACTACGAAGTTCGCGAGGAGAAAGTTCCGGCTCTCCCCTTCGCCGGGATGACGAAAGGGAGAGCGCTGAGAGGTGTTTACTTCGTGTCGATGGTCACGTTGCCCGCCCCGCTGCTGGCAGTGATCTCGACCCTGTCCGCGGCGCTGTCGAAGTTGGGCGACTGGTAAGTGTTCTTATCGACCATGCTGAAGCGCGGGTCCACGACCACTTTGCCCATCCCGCTGGAGACGTGGATCTTAGCCGCCATCCCCTCCGGCACGTGGACGGCCACGTCCCCCGCGCCGCTGGCGGCGCTGACGGCGCCGCTGCCGATGGCGCCGCTGCCGATGGCGACGGTCACATTGCCCGCGCCCGTTTTAGCGGCCGCGTTCAGGTTCGCCGCGCCATCAGGCAGAACTACCTCCACGTTGCCCCCGCCGGTTTCCGCGGCCAGCCGGGTGATCGTCGCGCCGGCGAGATCCAGCTTGAGATTGCCGCCCCCGCTCCGGGCGGAGAGGTCAGCCGGGACGGAGGGGTTGAGGTGGATCGACCACACGGTAGCGCCGTTGCAGGCGTCCCAGGGAAGGCGCAGCCAAGGCTGCTCGCCTTTGCCCGTCTTCAGGGTGAGGACGGTCTGCCCGTTGCTCGTCTCCAGGGTCTGGATCGGCGGCCCCTGGGTTTCCGTGTATTCCAGCGAACCGGTCGCCAGCGCCGGTTCGGCGGCGGAGAGACGGTCGATCGTCAGGTTGCCGCTGCCCGCGTTGAGATCGATCCTGACGTTCGTCGCGCTGTTGAGGGGCGCCGAGAGCGCCTCGGAGAGGACTTTGCCGCCGCGCGGGTTCCGCAACATCGTGATGCCGAACACGACGGCGACCATTACGACCAGGACCAGGCCAAAGACCACCCCGGTAGAACCAGTGATTGACAGTTTCATTGTGTTTTTCCTTTTCTTTCTTGATTGAAATTTGAATTCGATGGACCGCCGCAGGTCACGGAGATCAGGATCAGGTTCAGATCGCGGGCGCGCTCGAGCAGCCCGTGGAGGGCAGGCTGGTCGGGCAGCAGGCCAGCCAGGAGGGTCTCGTCCCCTTCCAGGTGCGTCAGGGTCAGACCGCCGAACCAATCCGCCCAGAGCGGGTCCAGGTGACCCTTGAGTTTGATCTCGAAGTATTCCGGCATCGCGGTCCTCCTTTTTTATTCAGATAAAGCTTTGAACAACAGCCGCCAGCGAGTCGACCAGATAGCCGGCCGCCTTTTTCAGTACACCCAGGTTGGCGGGACAGTAATAATCTGCTTCGAACCAGCCCCTGTCCGCGTAGTAGCGGTAGTCCAGGCTGGCGGGGTCGGCCTTCTGTTTGACGAGGGTCCTGCCGAACCTGAAAACCATCATCTGCAAAAGGGTTGGGGCGGAATTGGCTGGCCTCATCAGCAGGGCGTAGAACCGCCTGCTCTGCCGCTCCAGATCCCGGTCGATCTTCTTCTGCTGCTGCCCGGTGCGGGGATTGAATCCCGTAACGGTCATCCCCTTCAACGTGTTGAACCCCAGGCCGGCGGCGGTAAAGTCGAGGGTGTCGACGATCCTGTCGCCGCGCCCCACGGCCTGGGTGACGATGCTGGTGAAGGCTTTTCCGAAGTAGCGCGGCCGGTGCAGGGTAAAACCGAACCGGTCGAGGAACGCCTTCATCATCCCGGACATATCCCAGGCGTAGTTTGGGGTGGCGAAGACCACCCCGTCTGAGGCAGATATCTTGTCGAACAGCACGTCGCGGTCATCCTTCAGCGGGCAGAACGCCTCGCCCTTCTCGAAGCACAGGCGGCAGCCCCGGCAAAACTCGAGCCGGTAATTGCTCAGCATGACGATCTCGGTTTCCACGTCACCCAGCTCCTGGAGATTGTTCAGGAACTGCACGACGGCCCTGTACGTGTTCTTTTTGCCGGCGCTGCCGACAAATGCGGTCACATTCTTCATGGCTTAATTCTTTCCTTGCAAAGTGAAATTCAACTCTGACCATACTTTAGCGCGCGGCAAGGCTGCCCGCATCTGCCGAAGGGGATATTCAGGGGTTATTCCTGGGGGTTATTCGTAAGGTGGGAGGGGGTCAGGGAAGGATACCGAGTTGCCGGGCGCGGGCCACCGCCTCGGTCCGGTTGGCGACGTCGAGCTTGCGAAAGATGCTGGCGGCGTGGGCTTTGACTGTACCCCGGGCCACGATCAACTTCCGGGCGATTTCCTCATTGGTCCTGCCCAACGCCATCAGTAGGAGGACTTCCACCTCACGCGCCGAAAGCGGCTCGACCAGCCCTGTCGGCCGGGGAACCCGAGAACCGGCCTCGCCGGCGGGCGCGAAGGCGGCCAGCAGGTTCTGAGCGAAATCCCGGTGGAGCGGAGCGTCGGAGCGCAGATAGGCCGCCAGCAGCTCACGGGCCGGTTCGCCCAGATCCAGAAACGCGCGCAGATTTCCCTCCGGCTCGGCCAGGGCCAGGGAGGATTGGATGAGCGGAATTGTTTCCGGCAGGCGCTGCTGCCCCGCCAGCGCAGCGGAAAGGGTCATTTGATACTCGATGTGCCGGGTAATGCGGTTATCTCCCCCTTGCTCTGGCGGCTTCTCATCCAGATCTTTTTCGACGTCGGCGTAGCGGCCCTGCGCCAGGCGGATGCGGGCCAGGGTGAGGCGGTACCACTCCTCGTGGCGCTGGAAGTCCTCGCGGCGCCGGATCTCCTCTGCCCACTGCGAAGCAGCGGCAAGATCCCCGGCGGCAAGCCGGGCGCGAACCCTGAGCGTGCGTATATCTTCGGAGAACTCAAACGGCCGCGACTGCGCCCGCAGCCTGGTTTCAAACTGCTCCACGGTCTGCATCGCCCCGGCAAAGTCCCCTTTCGCCAGAAGGATGCGGGTCAGAGCCAGCAGCCCCCAGGCGTCCGTCAGGATATTCTGCCAGGGCTCGTTGCCGCGCAGGCATTCGCGGACGCACTGCTCAGCCTGTTCCAGGCGGTTCCATTCATAGTTGACCTCCCCCAGGATACCGGTCAGCATGGCGGCGTTATCGACGAAGCGCAGGTCTTTTCCCCGGACGAGGTCGAGAGATTCGCGGCACAGGGACGCCGCGGCGCGCGAGCGGCCCAGCATCAGGTCGATGCGGGCCAGAAAGGGGACCATGGGTGAGATGGGCGGCCCCCCGCCGGCCCGGGACGGCCTCTTCCGCCGGATGGACTGGGCAGAGACCTGCGCAGCGCGCTCGAGTTCCCCCCGCCTGGCCAGGGCCATCCCGAAGAGGATCTCGGCTGCGTCGCGCAGGACGGGCAGGTCAGCCGGGATTTCATCGATCGCCCGGTCCTCCGGAATAGACTGCGACCGGGAAAGGAAGGAAAAGAACAGCGCGATCATGGTCCGCATCCAGCCCAAGCCCGAGCCGGTTTCCCTGCCATCGAGGATCTGCGCCAGGTCTTTCAGCAAATCGACCGCTCTTTCGATCTGGCCTTGAGAGATGAGCAGCCAGGCATGGTAGAGACATAATTGGGGCCGCTCCAGCAGCGTTTCCCGGGGGAGATCGTCGGCCATCTGCATCACCTGAAGATCGCCCTCCGCCCAACGCGCCGGCCCGTAGCGCTCGACCAGGTCGGCTGCCCGTCCCATCTCATTTGCGGCGCAGAGGTGCTGGATGGCTTCCGGGATCAGGTCGTTCGGTTCCAGCCAGGCGGAAGCCCGCCGGTGCAGGAGGGGGATGAGATCGGGTTGCGTCTGCTGCAGGCGGGCCCGGAGCAGATCGGAAAACAGGTGGTGGTAGCGGAACCAGGTGCGCTCGTCGTCCAGGGCAATCAGAAACAGGTTTTCGCGGTCAAGGGTTTCCAGGACAGAAGCAGATGGACGAAGCGAGGGTGAACCCGAGGATGGATTGTCGTCCGGATGGCCTTCCAGGAGAGCGTCGCAGAGAGGAGCGGCCAGGCGCTCGAGGATGGACGTGCGCAGCAGAAAGCGCTGGATCTCCGGCGACTGGCAGGCGAGGATCTCTTCCAGCAGGTAGTCCAGGATGTGGCGGTTGGTGCCCGAGAATCCCCGGATGAACCCCTGCACGTCTTCGCGGTCGCGCATGGAGAGGGCCGCCATCTGCAGGCCGGCTACCCATCCTTCCGTCCGTTCTTCCAGCACCGCGACCGAGCCGGCATCCAGGCGGAGACCCATGACGTCATTAAGGAACTGGGCCGCCTCGGAATCGGTGAAGCGCAGGTCGGCGGCGCGCAGATCCACCATCTGGCCGCGGGCGCGCAGCCGGGAGAGCGGCAGGGAAGGATCGGAACGGGCCGCGATGAGGAGATGGAGATTGCGCGGGCAGTGCTCGAGGAAGAAGGCCATTGCGGAGCGGACCTCCTGGCTACGAATAAACTGGTAATCGTCCAGCACCAGGACCAACTCCCCGCCCGCGGCGTCCAGGTCATTGACCAGGCTGGTCAGCACCGCTTCAGAAGGCGCCGGCTGCACCCCGGCCACCAGTTGAGCAGCCTCTTCGCCGAGCCGCGGATCGGCGCCGTGCAGGGCGGCGATCAGGTAGGTGAGGAAGCGTCCCGGCTGGTTATCGTCCGCATCGAGGGACAGCCAGGCGACGGGCATTCCACAACCAACCACGCAGGACGCCACCAGGGTGGTTTTGCCGAAGCCGGCCGGGGCGATGACCAGGGTCAGCGGGCCCTGGAGCCCGGCGACGAGGCGCTCCTGGAGCCGCGGCCGGGGTACGAGGACCGGCCGGGTAAAGGGCAGGCGCAGCTTGGTGCGAATGAGCGGATCAGCTTTTGGCACGGGGTGGTCTCAAATCATAGAGGCAATTCTGGTGAATACAATAATTATAAGGTGAAGCCAGGAAAAGAGAACCATCTTTTACAACCTGTTAAAGCGTTGTTATTCGGGCGTTTATACCACTTTTTTATAATAGAAAGCGGAGAAAATAGATAGATGAACCAAAATCAAACCAATTACGAGGTAGAACATGCGCATTCTGGTCAGCAATGACGATGGGATCTTCAGCCCGGGGCTGATCGCCCTGGCGGAAGTGGCGTCCCAATTTGGGGAAGTAGTGATCTTCGCGCCGGATTTCGAGCAGTCGGCGGTAGGACACGCGATCACGATCACGCGCCCGCTGCAGTACCACCGGGTGAGGATGATGAAGAATTTCGAAGCATACCGCGTCAACGGCACCCCAGCCGACTGCGTGGCGATCGGGCTCTACCACCTGGGTGGAGCAGACCTGGTGCTCGCGGGGATCAACCTGGGCAGCAACCTGGGCAACGATATCTGGCATTCCGGAACGGTCGCGGCGGCAAAACAAGGGGTGTTGCTGGGGGTGCAGGCGGTGGCGTTCAGCCAGGTGATCAACGGCGAGGAGCCGACCTACGAGAAGCAGAAGCCGTATATCGCCGAGGTGATCGAGATGCTGACCAAGGGGCAGCAGCCGCTGCTGGTGAACGTGAACCTGCCCAAGGAGCCGCGCGGGATCCGTTGGACTCACCAATCCGTGCGAGCCTACAACGGGAAGGTGATCGAGGGGCAGGACCCGATGGGGCGCAAGCACTACTGGTTCTCGGCGGTGCCGCTGACCACTCCGGACGAAAACAGCGATCGCTGGGCGGTAGAGAAGGGATACGTCTCGCTGACCCCACTGCGGTTGAACCTGACCGACGAAGACTGGCTGGAGGTCAAGGAGCCGCTGGCGGTAAGGACGGGGTAAGGCAGCGCGCGAGCCAAACTCCCAGTATGTGGTCAACCCCAACGTGGGCCGTTATGCCGTGCTGGACAACCTGGAGTTTTTCACCCGGTGCCTGGTGAAATTTTTAGAAAAGTGGGCGCTTTGATCGTGTCAAGAAGTAAAGGTCACCATGCGAACTATGCCCGAAAGGGAGTTTTGGAGTTCCTGCCATTCCGACTCTCTTTCGTCGGGACGGGAAAGGTCCAGGATCATCAGGTCCGGGTGGGTATTTTGGACAAGCTGCTCTGCCTCGCTGCAACTACATGCCTCGCCAATGATCTTGATGCCAGAATTATTGCCCAGGACAGATTTCATTTCAGCCAGCTTTTCCGGATAATCGGCAACCAGGATCACCCGGATGGTCACAGCCTGTGAATCACCATACATCGATCATTCCCCTTTGCATTACAAGAGTTGCGCGGAAATTTTTCCCCTTCTGCCTGGGGTACATCCTTTTCCCATGATAAGGATTTATCCAGGGCGCGCAAGTGGGGAATTTCCCCATGGGATATCCGTGTAGCGCGGTTAAGAGCGATCTTTTACCGCGCTGCGCGAAAGGTTTCTCAGAAGAGGCCCAAATCGATTCGACGAACCCCGTCAGGGGGTATTGGTTGTATGGTTCCGTTTGGCGGCGTTGAAGGACTCTTCGATCAGGCTCTTCAGCGCAGGAAGATCCACATCGTCGAGGCGCTTGATGTAGAGGCAGCCTTTGCCTGTGGTGAATTTGCCCAGTTGTTTGAAGAGGGGGTTCTCCGGATCGACGCCGCCCATATTGTAAATGGTCAAAGCTTGCGCCCGGGGGGAGAAGCCGGCGAGGATCGCGTCTCCCTCGCGCCCGCTGTCATATCTGTAATGATAGCTGCCGAACCCGACGATGCTGCTGCCCCACATCCTGGGCTCCATGCCGGTAACCTGCTTCATAAGCTCCAGAATTGCAAAGCTGTCCCTGCGCTTGCGCTCATCGGGGATTGCGTTGAGAAATTGTTCCACATTCTGGTCGGTCGGGACGGTTTTATTTTCAGCCATTAGAGTTTCTCCCTTCGCAGGAGCTGAGCGTTGATCGACACGATCACCGTGCTCAGCGACATCAGGATGGCGCCCGCTGCCGGCGAGAGCGAAATGTGGAAGCCCAGGAGCATTTGAAATCCCTGGCTGTAGAGCAGCACCGGGATCGACAGTACCAGCGACACCCAGAACCTGCGCCGGAACATCTGCTCGTGACTCATATGGCCCATGTGAGCGCCGTGGTCATGCTCCATGTCCATGGACATGGATTGAGCGGTCTGGGCCCCATGCTGCTCGTGAGCGCGCGCGACCTCGTCCATCACCATCGCAGTTTCGGCTCTATAGTCAGATTCTGGCTGGCCGTGTATGGCATGTTCCGCGTGCTGAGATGGGGCTTCTTTCCCCTGGTTCGGTATGGGTTCTTCGGTGGGTTGGTGCTGGCGGTGCTCGTGTTCGTTCATTTTCCAATAATCTTTCCCGGCGCTACTGGAGCATCTGTTGGACGCAATACCTGATGGCAGTATAGCCAATCTCTCCCCCCTGCGCAAGATACGAAATTCTAAGCTTCGCTGTCGCGGCCAGCTATTTTCGCACCACGGGAAAATAGGTTTCATACGGCTGCGAGAACTGCGAAACGCCCTTGGGATGGAGCCAGCCAATGATCGAGCCGGCGTTTCCGGTCACCCTCCATGCCGTTACCGCCAGGGTCGACGTGCCTTTGACCGTGTTGTTCTGTTCGATGACGGTGATACTGCCGGTCCCGGAGCCGTTCACGCTGGAAGCCATCACCACGGAGGTGTGCCCAACGCTGCACGAGGCGCAGTAGCTGAGGACGTCCCCGAGAAGTGGGACTCTCCCCGGCGTGCCGTTGGTGACCTTTTCCATGAATGTCCCGATGTAGTTCTGAACGACCTGGTTTCCGTTGCCGGCGTAGGGCCTGATCCCATAGGCCAGGTACATGAAGCGCATGGCAAGCTCGACGCACTCCCATTCTAGCTGGCCCCAGGCGCCCGGGAAAAAGTAAACGGCCACGTCCGGGCCTTCGTCGAAAGCGTGGCGAGGACCGCAGGCTTCCATTCCCAGGTAGCTGGCGCCTAACGGATAGGCATAATAGGTATTGCCGGTCTTTGCATAGTAATTGAAGGTGTCACACGGGCCGTTCCACCAGGCTGGCGTGGGTAAATTGGCCAGGTTCCCGGCGGAAGGAGAGGAAGAGGCCAGGGTTTGAGGAGGCCCATTCAGAGCGAGGTCAGGACGCCGGGCTGGCAGGCTGGTCGAAGGGCAATCCAGATTGGGGCTGTCCAGGCGAAGACCGGCGAACAGCAGCCCGTCCGCGCTGGCAGGGTCCTTCACGACCGGGCGAACGATGCGCACCACCCAGAGGCGGCCTCCCGCGCTCGCGATCCACTCAATGAGCAGGGCCGGCCGGGGCGCCGCCGCTCCGGGAAGGGTAACCTGGCTGGCGATGCTTTCCACATTCTGGCCAAAGAGCACGGCGACCGGGCCTCTGCGCGGGCTGCCGCCCTGGCCCTGGCGGAAAGCGCGGAGCTGCTCCTGGGCGGGCGAGGGATCACTGAAGACATTCTGCGCCGGGAATATCTCGCTGCCGGCCTTGACCCCGTATGGGATGGCGGTGATGGAGAATTCCTGAGCCGGATCGTTGGGATCGAGGGCATAGGCGAGCTGGATGGAGCTGGTCGGATCAGGGGTAAAGAAATGGAGCTCTGAAAAGAAAGGCGCGCATACGGTTAAATCGACCCCATCCAGGGAGAGGCTGCCTGCGCAGGCAGGCCCGGCAGCCAGAACCCGGGCAGGCGGGCCAACGGTTAGAAAAAAGGCCAGGATCAGGGGGATGCGAGGAAGAAACAGTATTGAGCTTTTCATCCTTCTCCGCGTCGGGTCGATCGAGTAAACCTCATAGAATTCCGGCGATGGGCCGGCGCTCATTTTGGAGCAATCGGTGGGAATTGATCATACTGCATATAGTACTTTTATTAATACTTTGGATGCATGACAACCTTCCTCCGCCCGGTTATGATGGCTATATATGAGCAATGGATATTTCAGCTCCAAAATTCCGCTCGTCAAGCTGCGTTATCACCAAAGGGTAAACAATGAGTAAATGTACGGCAATTGTACTCGGAGGCGGGGGGTCGCACGGCGCTTTCCAGGTTGGCGCACTGAGGGCCATTCTGGAGGCCGGCATCGTTCCTGATCTCCTGGTGGGCACTTCTATCGGCTCGATCAATTCTGTCGGTTTAGCCATGTACGGCCCGACGATCGATGGCCTCGACCGCCTGGAAAAGACCTGGATCGATGGGTCACAGGCCAGGTTACTGGATACACGGAGGACGGAGCTCACCCTGCGCGCTATGGCCGGTCATCCCAGCAACCGGTCACTGAAGAAGGTCGAAAATTATTTTATTTCGATTGGAATTACTCCGGATCTGAATTTTCGGATGTTCCCCATGCCCCGGCTGGCGTTGGTCAGTGCGGATCTCAAGTCCGGCAAAACGGTGATTTACGGGCAAAACCCGGACGATCCTATTCTGGAAGGCATCATGATGTCCATTGCCGTACCCCCCTGGTTCATGCCGGTTCAAAAGGATGGACAACTGATCATGGATGGAGGCGCATTTTGCATGCTCCCGATCGAGCCCGCGTTACAGATGGGCGCGACCGAGATCATCGCTCTTGATCTGGGCGACGCTCCCTCGACGTGCGAGGATAACCTGAACGTTCCCCAGTACATCGATTATTACTTCTATGCAGTGAACCGGCGGCTGATTTATCTGGAAACGGCATTGGCGGAATCGCAAGGAGTGCCGGTTCATCGCCTCGACTTTTGTGGGTTAGCCCCGGCGCCATCCTGGAATTATGAACACAGCCAGGAGATGATCCGCTCCGGCTACGAAAAAGCCCGCCAAAGGATGGACGAGTGGACGCGCATCGCCAGGCAGGATACTGCCGCCGAAAAAGCGGACCTTGCGGTGAACCCTGCATTGGAACGGGAAAAACGACCATTCACGCTCCCAAATCGGCTGAAGGGGATGCTCAGCCGGGTAAAAGAGAATATTTAACCATCACTCCTGCGGGAATGGCAATCATTCAGCCCCTCAAGACCAGAGGGGCTGATTTGATTACGCTTATTTAATTCGTAATTTATGTCCCATTTATTGAATGACAACGACTTATCCATACAATTAAGTTGTTCAAACTTCAAAGAATATGGACCTGGTTCAACAATTGGAAAGATTGGTCAGTGAGTGTTGTGGACATTCACGGAGGGAAAATGAAACTCATCAATAACCTGAAAATGGGAACCAAGCTGGTTATTTTAACTGCTTTCCTGATTATCGCTCTGATTGCTGTGCTGGGGATCGCTTTGGCCGGCATTAATTCTGCCAGGGCAAAGCTGACGACCCTTACGAATCAGAACCTGCTGCCATTACAACAAATCTCTCAGGCCCAGAGCTCGGTTTTGACACTGAGAGGCGATATCTTAAAATATTATGCCCTACCAAGCGAAAGAGTGGCCATCGGCCAGAGCATCGACCAGGATATCGCCGCTGCCAATACTGCCATCAAATCTTATCGTGAAGCCGGCTTATCCGCGGATGCACAGGCGGCTCTGAGCGGGTTCGACTCCAATTGGGCTGCTTACCAGAAGGCGGTAACGAACATCAAAGATTGGGTGAAAACCGGGGACGACGCCAGGATCCAGGCCAGCTTGAGCGATGGCGGTGAATTATCTAAAACTCGCCTGGCCGTAATCGCCGACCTGGAGAAATCAGTCTCCATCAACCAACAGCTTGCCAGGGAAAGCGTAGCGTCCGGGGAAGCCGCTGCTGGCGCAGCCACACGCGCCATGTTCATTGTGGCTATCACCGCCGCCATCCTGTCGCTCGGATTAAGCATCCTCGTCGTCCAATCGGTCGTAAAACCATTAGCTGCTCTCACGACGGTTGCGAAAAAAATAGCCGTCGGGAATATCAAAAGGGAAATGTCCGAAAGGGATAAGGCGGCATTGATCGGCCGAAAAGATGAATTTGGTGCTCTCGCGAATGCCTTCAACCAGATGTTCGATTATTTTGGAGAAATCAGCCAGGCAGCCGATGCCATCTCCGGAGGCGATCTGACGGTCGATCTCAACCTGCGTTCCGACAAAGATTACCTGGGCATGTCCTTAACCAGGATGATCTCCAGCCTGCGCAGCTCGGTTGCGACTGTGGGGCAAAATTCGCTGAGCCTGAGCGAGGCCGCCACCCAACTGGCCGAAGCTGCCAGCCAGGCCGGACAGGCTACCAGCCAGATCACCGCTACGATCCAGCAGGTCGCCCAGGGCACCTCCCAGCAGACCGAGTCGATTACCCAAACCGCCGCCTCGGTCGAGGAAATAGAACGAGCCATCGATGGGGTTGCCAGGGGCGCGCAGGAACAGGCTGCCGCCGTCTCCAAAGCGGCCGGGCTCACCAACGAGATCGGCGCCGCTGCCCAGGAGGTGACCACCAACGTCCAGACCGTTACCGACGATTCCCAGAACGCCGCGCAGACGGCTTTGCGCGGCTCTCAAACCGTCGCCGAAACCATCCGCGAAATGGAAACCATCCGGTCCAAGGTCAGCGTTTCTGCCCAAAAAGTCCAGGAGATGGGGGTGCACTCGGAGCAAATTGGGGCCATCGTCGAGACTATCGACGAAATCGCCGGCCAGACCAACCTGCTGGCCCTCAACGCGGCTATCGAGGCCGCCCGGGCCGGCGAACACGGCAAAGGCTTTGCCGTCGTCGCCGATGAGGTGCGCAAGCTGGCCGAGCGGTCCAGCTCGGCCACGAAAGAAATTGCTGCCTTGATCCGCGGGATCCAGACCACCGTTGCTGATGCTGTGACCGCCATGAACGAAGGCGATTCTGAGGTCGAGCGCGGGGTTGAGAGCGCCAATTCCGCCGGACAGGCGCTGGAGGAGATCTTAAAAGCTTTCCAGGGCGTGCAGGCGAAGGCGGAGAAGGCTGTTCAGGCTGCCCAACGAATGAGCAACTCCGCGCAGGACCTCGTCGCAGCCATGGACTCGGTCTCCGCGGTCGTCGAAGAAAACACGGCTGCCACAGAAGAGATGGACGCCGGCGCCAGGGAAGTCACCCGGTCCATGGAGAATATTGCCGCTGTGTCCGAAGAGAACTCCGCCTCCGTCCAGGAAGTCTCCGCTTCCACGGAAGAAATGTCGGCTCAGGTCGAAGAAGTGACCGCCTCCGCCCAATCGCTGTCAGAGATGGCCGCGGCGCTCCAGCAGGTGGTGGATCAATTCAAGCTGCCGGCTGAAATGGCAGTGAATCGGGACCGGCATCAGAGTAGCAAACCAGAATCCCGGCCACGGGAACCGGAAGGTTGGGGAGGAAACGGACACCACCGGACGGTTCCATCGGGGTATACACCCATTCAATCCGCAGGCAGGTAATATGAGCATTCAGGGGTATATTCCTAATGACGGGATGGTTCGGCTGTGAGCGTCAGTTGGGGCTGGCGGACCAGGCCGCGCACCAGAGCGAAGACTGTCAGCACTCCCAACATGATGATACAGGTCCAGGGGAAGAAATCACCCAGGGTAGAGTATAAGGTCTTGATGCCTTTCACCGGGACTTTACCGACCACGGTACGATCTCCGGCGGTGTAGTGGTTAACCGACCCGAGCGTCCGCCCCTGGTAGTCGACCACGATGTTGGCGCCGAAGAAGCCGCCGCGCGCCAGCGAAAAGCCCTCTTCGATCGTGCGGAAAGAAGCCATCGTCGAGTGGAGCGGGTTGCCTTGAGTGGAGGGGGTGCCGTCGATTGCGCCCGAGAGCATGATGTCTACCCCCTGCTGACCAGCCAGCCGGTTGAAATCGGGGTATTCCATGTCCAGGCAGATTTCGCTGGCTAGCTTCCCGTAGGGCGTGTCGATGGAGTCTATCACCCGCGGCCCGCGCAGCGCGTGATCGCTTTCAGGTCCCACGAGCAGGTTGTGCTTGACATATTGATAGGCGATTTCGCCTTGTGGGGTGATCATGACCGATTTATTGACCCACTCCGTCTCTGGGGCGGGGCGTTTGGCAACGTCCGGCTCGATCACAATGAGGGGAAAGACCAGATAGATTTGCTCTTCACGGGCGACCTGTTTGGCCTGCTCCAGGAATTGGGCTTCACTGTCGCTCCAGGTTTCGGCGTTGTATTCAGTCCAGGTGATGATCTTGGCGCCGGCTTTGGCCTGCTGGCGGGTACGGGTGATGAGATCGGTATTGATCTCGTTCATTTTTTCGGTCATCTCCCGGCGGTCAGCTTCAGTCAGGTTTCCGCTGCCCAGGCGTTGATCCATCTCCGAGTCTGGTTCGGGGAGAACCTCTTTGTTGACGTTGGTGGTCAGGGCCGCGACCTGTACGGTCGGTCCGGTGGGGCGGAAGAGGGCCAGGCGCAACCCGCCAAAGGCCAGCACGCCTACCAGGATTACGGTGTAGAAAACCACACCCTTGCCAACCTGGCGCGGTTCGAAGCCGCCTTCCCAGGCATAATTGACCACGGAGGCAAACCAGATGATCAAGAAAGTGATGCTCCACATGCCGGTGATGGACATGATCTGCAGCAGGGGGAGATTGTCGCTCTGTGTGTAAGGCAGCAGAAAGAAAGTCCCCAGCGGGAGCGGGTTGATCAGATGGAGCAAATATTCGGCGGCGACGAAGGCGGTGGGTAGGATCAACGTGCCGGCAAAACCAGGGATACACGGCTTGAGCAAGCGATCAATGATGTATGGAATGAAAAAAAATAGGGCGAAGATGATGCTGGCCAGGGTAAACATTTCGCCAGCATCCAGGAAAGCCGGCCGCCAGTAAATGGTGAAGGCTGCCCCGTTGGCGATGAAGCCGAGCAACAGGCCCAGCCAGGCTTTTTGCGTGCGGATGAAGCGCAGCAAGAAAACCGGCCCGATCCAGGTGGCGATGGGAACGATCTGCATCCCATTCGAGAAGAGCAGGAAGCCAAAGCCCAGGATTAGCCAGAGAAAAGAGAGGCGATCCCGAATGGGAGAGATGTTTCGCGGATGAGGAGCGACGGTCGAGCCGCTCAGGGTTGTGTTCATTTTTTCCTCCAGGTTCTGAAAAGTTCGATTTACGATTTCATCCTTATCATAAGAAATCAAAGGTGGAGGCGCATCCTCCCTGGGGTGGATTGCCCGGGTGGATTCGGGCCGGGACAACCGGGAACTTTTCAAAGGATCAGGCATAATTATGGTAGAGGCGCACGGATTGGCCCGAAATCTTCCAGAATTTGTTTTTATTCTCCAGTAGAAAAGGATTATTCGACCCTATGGCGCTTCAAGCAATTTTTCGAGCGAAAGTTGAAGTTCCCCCGCCTTCAAGTCGCAGCAGGGCCGAGAGCAGCCGCTGCTCCAGCCTGTGAAGGGCACCGAATACGGGTTGGTGGAAACTCTTAGCCCGAAAGAGATCGAGGTACTTGGCTATGTTGTGGATGGGTTGAGCAATGCCGAAATTTCAAAAAAGCTGTATATTTCTATTGGCACCGTTAAGACCCATATCAACACTCTCTTTCGAAAACTGGATGTCGAAACGCGAGTGCAGGCCGTACGCCGCGCGAAAGAACTAAACCTGATCAAGGAATAATCGCCGAACCAGATTCTCGCCGCCGGTTCACAGGGGGTAGATTCCGCACGGCGCTGATTTGAATCTACCCGGGGGTAGATGCTGCGCCTATTCAAAAAGAGTATCGTATGAATACAGGGCCAATTCCGGGGGCCTGAATGGTTAGCACAATCAGGCCAACCGCCAACCTGGCAGATTTCAGATACTTGAATTGGAAGCAGCGATGAAACCAGCATATATAATCGAAATTTGGGTCAACGGTCTTTTTTCCCCCGACTGGTTAGAACAAATCGGAGAGTACCAGTTTACCCCCCAAGGGAACCAGTGCACACTCGTCCAGGGGAAAGTACTCGACCAGGCTGCCATCTTGGGGCTCCTCCAACTGATGCATGACCTGGGGATGCAGATCCTCAGAGCAAACTTTGAGCACAGCGGAGAAGGGTAACCTGACCTCTTAACCACCGGCGGGTCAAAACCTCTGGATATGTGCGGATTTACACCAGCGAGGCGGGATTCGACGGCAGTCCCTCGATGCCCCCTTGCGGGGATGCTGGGCGAGGGCCCCGCGGCTGGAGTAGAAAAAAAGCCCGCTTGCGGCAGGCTGTTTTTTCTGGCGGGGAGGGCGGGATTCGAACCCGCGGCTGAGTTATTCCCCAGCACTCACTTAGCAGGCGAGCCCAATCGGCCTCTCTGGCACCTCCCCAAGGGAATTTTCGATTTTCCTATTTTCGATTTTCGATTTTGAAACCCAATTGAAAATGGAAAATCTAAAATCGAAAATGATAGCAGGCGGAGGGAGAGGGATTCGAACCCACGGTGGGTTGCCCCACACCTGTTTTCAAGACAGGCGCCTTAAGCCACTCGGCCATCCCTCCAGGATCCGGGAACGCACCGCCTCCCAGGCCAAGGGATTTTACCATGATTCCGGGGTGGTCACAAGATAGCGGACGCTGATCCCACACGAGCCAGCCAGGGAGCAGCCGCCGCAGCGGTCGCCGCAGCTCGAGTCCAGGCGGGAGAGGAAGCCGCGCCGTTCCAGGTCGGCGAGCATCATCTCGACGAGCCCCACGCTGACGTTCAGCCGCGCGGCGAGGACCGCCGGTTGAAGCGTGCCTCCTTTTTGGATCTCGGCCAGCAGTTGTTTGAGCATCTTATATCCCCACAGCCTTTGCCAGAGCGTAAACCGCGCTGCCCGCGCCGACCGAAAGGACCAGCATAAAGGCGATATTGAGCAGGGTCCAGCGCCACGACCCGGTCTCCTGGCGGATGACAGCGACCGTCGCCGCGCAAGGGATGAAGAGGATGGACACGGTGAGGAAGGCCAGCCCGGCGGCGGGCGAGTAGGTCGCCGCCAGGGTGTGGGCCAGCCCGGCGCCCTGGCTGCTGCCAAAGAGCACCCCCAGGGTGGCGATCGAGTTTTCTTTGGCCAGGAAGCTGGTCAGCAAGGCCACGGTCAGCCGCCAGTCCATTCCCATCCAGGCTCCGACGGGAGCAAGGAGCTGGCCCAACCGGGCCAGAAAGCTGGTTTGCAGCGATCCACCGGGAAGCGTAGCCAGGATCCAGATCGCGACCGACATGGCCAGGATGATCGTCCCGGCCTTCTTGACGAAGGCTTGCGAGCGCTGCCAGACCAGCAGGCCAATGGTCCGCGCGTTCGGGGCATGGTAGAGGGGCAGCTCCATGATAAAGGCCGAGCGCTCGCCCTTGAAAAGGAGGCGGTTGAAAACGATCCCTGACAGGACCAGGAGAACCAATGCGAGGAGGATCAGCCCCCAGGATACCCACATGGAGGAAGCGCCAAAAAATGCGGGGGCGATAAAGGCCAGGACGGCCATGCGCGCCGTGCAGGGCACCAGCGGGGCAATGAGGATGGTCAGCAGGCGGGCGGGAGGCGAGTCGATCACGCGCGTCCCCATCACTGCCGGGACGTTGCAGCCAAAACCGAGGAAGATGGGCAGGAAGGATTTCCCGTGCAGCCCCATCAGGTGCATGAAGTTGTCCATCACGAAAGCCGCGCGGGCCATGTAGCCAACGTCTTCCAGGAAGCCAAAGGAAGCGAAGAAAACCACCATGATGGGCAGGAAGGTGAGCACCGAGCCCACCCCGCCGATCATCGCGTCGACCACCAGGCTACGCAACCAGGTCGGGGCGCCCGCCAGCAGACCGCCGGCCAGCCCTCCAAGCGGGACGACGATGGCCGTATCCAGCCAGTTCTGAATGGGGGCGCCAACGGTAAAAGTCAGCCAGAAGACCAGGCCGAGGATCCCGGCCAGGATGACCAGTCCCCAGAACGGGTGAGTCGCCCAGCGGTCGATGCGGTCGGTCAGGCTGATCTGGCCCAGGCGCGGCTGGCTGACTGCGGCGCGCATCATGTGGGCAATCCAATCGTAGCGCCCGGAGGCGATCGCCAGCATCGCGTCGTCATGCTTTTCGAGCAAGGCGTTTGCGGCGTTCCAGCGGTCAGCGGGGACCGATTTTTCGAGCAGGGCGGTCATCTCGCCATCGCCTTCGAGGAGCTTCATCGCCGCCCAATCGGTGGGATAGGGAGCAGGGACGAACCCCCCCATCAGGCGAACGAGCTCATCCATGGTCTCGCGGTGGTCGCAGCGGATCTCCGGGAGGTGGGGCACCAGGCGGCGCTGCCCCTGGAGGCAACGTTCGACCTCCGCCAGGAGCTCTCTCACCCCTGCCGCGCGGGTCGCGGTGACCGGCATCACCGGCACCCCGAGGGCAGCTTCGAGGATCTCCGGGGAAACGTGGATGCCCTCCTGCTCGGCCACGTCCATCATGTTGAGGGCAACGACCAGAGGCGCGGGCAGGCAGATCAGCTCGGAGACCAGGTAGAGAGAACGCTCCAGGTTGGCCGCGCTGACCACGGCCACGACGACGTCCGGTTTTTCGCGGAGGATGAATTCACGAGCGACGACTTCTTCGGGGGAATTGGCGGTCAGGCTGTAAGTGCCCGGCAGGTCGACCAGGCGATAGCGGCGGTCATTATAATTGAAGACGCCTTCGCGGTGTTCGACCGTTTTCCCGGGCCAATTGCCGACATGCTGGTTGAGGCCGGTCAGCAAATTGAATAAGGTAGATTTGCCCATATTGGGTTGCCCGGCGAGGGCAATCGTCGCCGCGCCCACGGCGAACGCTGCTTCGGCATGGGTGGGAATGGGCGCGGTATGGCATTCCATCAAACGCTCCGGCGGACTGTGGCTCTCCTGGCTTCCTGCCTTCCCAAGGCGACGCGAGTGCCGCGCACGATGACCACCAGCGGGCCAAACCCATAATTCCGAGACATCTCCACCATCACTCCGGGGGTAAATCCCAGCGAACTCAGGCGGCACCTGACCCCCCGGTCGGCGTGGATCTCATGCAGGACGGCCTGCTCACCGGTTTTCATCTCAGCCAGCGGGAATGAAGCAGACAGCATAGAGATATCACCTTTCTAGAAGATCAAAGTTACAGCCGGGTTATCCGGTATAATACCATTAGGCGATCGCAACGTTCATTATTAGTATATGCTAATCCCTCAAGTTAGTATATATACAATTCAGAACCGAATCGCTGTGATAAATGTCATATTATGGGAATAGTAATGAAAGATAAAATCAGCGCGACCGTGGAAGATTATCTGGGTGTGATGTACGTGCTGGAGCGAGACGGCGAGCACATGCCTGGGGTACGCCTGGCTGAGCATCTTAACGTGACCCCGCCGACCGTAACCGCCACTCTCAAGCGCATGGTCCGCGATGGGCTGGTGACCATGGACTCCCACCACGAGCCCCATCTGACCGATCAAGGCCGCGAGGCTGCTCGCTCGCTGATGCGCAAGCACATGCTGGTCGAGCTGATGCTCTCGCAGCTATCGCTGTCCTGGTCGAAGCTGCACAAACACGCCCACGAGATGGAACACGCCGTCTCCGGCGAGGTCGAAGCCGCACTGGTCCGCTCGCAGGGGGACCCGGCGCTCTGCCCGCACGGCAACCCGCTGCCAGGCCACGAAGACGTCGTCTCGGCCTGGATGCCCCTCACCCGCGCCCCGGTTGGCGAGCGCCTGGTGATCCGGCGGATCCACGAGTTCGCCGAGGACGACGAAGATATCCTTCATTTTCTGGAAGAGAATGGGATGGAAAACGGCCAGGAAATCCGGATCCAAAAGGTGCTGGATTTCAACCAGACGATGAACGTATGCGTGAAGGAGAAGGTGGTGTCGCTGGGGTTCGCCGTCGCCTGTTACATGTTCGTCGAGCCGACTGGGACATAAGAATACAGCGTCACCGCGTCGCCGAGATCCTGGACGAGAACGTCGCCGGGTTGGAAGAGCAGCCAGACCACGGTCAGGATATCGCCGATCGCGCCGGAGGCGTTGAAGATCAGGAACAGCCAGATGGCGAAGACCCAATCCCTGGGGACGAAGGCAATCAAGGCTAACCCCAGCAGGCTGAGCAACACCAGCGGCGCCAGGCCAATCACGATATACTGCGGGCGGGGGAAGAATACGTCCGGCATGGACGCAAACGCATAGGCACCGCGCAACCCAAAACGCGGCCGTTCCCCACCGAAGATCCAGAAGAATAACCCGTGCGTCGCCTCGTGGAGAACGACCACCGCCGCGGATTCCCCAATGAGGAGGACGATGATATTGAGCAGGTCTTTCAGGCTGAAGATCTGGAATGCGGCGATCTGGTTCCAGGTGGCATCGGGGCGCAGCCAGGCGGCCGCCTGGAGGAACAGCCAGCCGAAGGCGAAGAGGGAAACAAAACCGAGCAGGTTCATCAGAACCAGGGCGAACTTATTTTTGGAAAGATCGAGGGAAGTTTTACGGGTATAACCGGCGGGAAGTGTTTTGGTCGCGCGCATCATGGATGTGGGGGGAGGGTATTGGTCGGCCAGGGGGTCAGTGTGACCGCCGGGGGCGGCGGAGTGGGCGTAGCCGTGGGAAGAAAGACCGGCGCGGGCAGGGACGCGGCTGTCCCACCCGGGTGGGGCGTGGTCGAGCCGCCAGGGATGGCGGTGAGCAGCACAGGCGGCAGCTCCACGGTAGCGACAGCCGTCGGGCTGGATCCACCGCCGAACAACGAGTTCAGGTTGAGATTACCCGGGTTGAGAAAGCCCAGGCTGAAGAGGGCCACCCCGGCAATCACCACCAACAGGAGGATACCCACACAGCCGGCAGCCAGCCAGGGAAACGGCGAGGCGCGCCGCGCCGGGGCAGCGGGCGCAGCAACCGCCGGGACGACCTCTTCCTGGGGGACCTCCATGGCGATGATGGTGATGTTATCGTGGCCGCCGCGGCTGTTGGCCAGATCGACCAAAGTGTGGACGGCCGCCTCGCGGGGCCGGGCCATCAGCGCGGCAAAGATCTCTTCGTCCTGAACCAGATCGGTCAACCCATCGCTGCAGAGAACCAGCCGGTCGCCTGGCTGGAGCATCACCCCCTGGTTGGCCTGGGCCTGGAGGTCGTCCTCTTCGGGGCGCAGGCGCAGGCGCAGGTCCACCTCGGGAGGCGTGGGCGAGCCCAAAAAACGGCGGATGACGTGGGCGTTGGGATGCCCACGGGTATCCTCTGGCTTGAGCACCCCCTTATCCAGAGCCTCCTGGATCCAGGTATGGTCGGTGGTTAGCTGTTGGATCTGGCTGCCGCGGATGAGATAGATGCGCGAGTCGCCGATCGAAGAAGAATACAGGCGGCTGCCGATGATCCAGGCGCAGGCGCAGGTCGCACCCATGCCCTGCAGCGCTCCATCCTCGCTGGCGAACTCGAAGATCTGATCACTGGCTTCGGTGATCGCGTTTTCCAGCGTGCCGACCGGATCGCTCCCATCGCTTTCAGCGACGCGCCGGCTGAGCACTTCGACCGCCAGCTCCGCGGCAACCTCCCCCGCTTTATGCCCGCCGATCCCATCCGAGAGCACGGCGAACACGGAGGGAGTCAGGTTGGTTTCGCTGATGTGGTAGGCAGAGACCGCGTAGCGGTCCTCATTATTCTTCCCGGTCATCCCGGGATGGCTCAGGGCCGATATGAGCAGGTGGGCGCGATCAACCCGAATCATAGCATCTCATTATACGGCTGAACCCGGGGTTTACGCACGTGGGCCGGCCTGGTTTGCTGGAAGCGAAAGGCGCAGCGGCCGATATGGATCACATCCCCGTGCTCCAGGCGGATCCCATCCGCGAGGACCGGAGAAAAATTCACCCAGGTGCCGGAGGTGGAGCCGTGGTCGAGAAGCAGGTAGCTGCCATCCGCCTCCTGGTGGAGGCGAGCGTGGAGCCCAGCGACGGAAGCGTCCTGGATCAGGCAGGTTGCCTGGGCGGGATCGCTGCCAAAAGTAACTTCCTTGCCCTGGATGGAGAACGGGTCGCCGGTGAGAAGATCAAGGGAGGGGTTCAGGCGCAGCAGCGCGGCATCCGCGGGGGCGTGGGGGTTGTGGGAGGGCCAGTGAAGCTTTTCCGGCCAGAGCCGCTGGCGGCCGTCGCCGCTCCCGGCGCGCTCGCCTTGGGAAGGCAAAGGCGCGGTGGGCGAGAGAGCCCTCGCCGCGGACCGGGAGGCAGCCACTTTCTTCCGCATGAGACGGGTCCGCTGGCGGTTGATGAGCACCAACACCAGGGCCAGGCTCAAGCCAGCCAGCAGAACGGCTCCCGCGCTGGCGAGGAAGTTCGAGCGGCTGAGACGCTCCCAAAGGGTTGCCAGGGGCAGACTGATCTGGACCTCCACCGGGGTTTCGAGGCTGGATTTGGTCATTCCCAGGCTGTCGGCCACCTCGACTCGCAGAGTATGCTGCCCGCTTGTGGTATAAGCGCTCAAATCCCAATCGAAGCTCACGCCGGGCCGCGAAGAAGTGCCATCGCCGGCAGAGACGGCCTTTTCGGCGGCCAGTTTTCCGTCCACGTATAAACGCACCACGGATAGCGGCCGCGGGTGCCCATCGGGGAACTCGACCAGAACCTGGAGCGGGTAGGTGATGGGTGCCAGGTCGGACAGGGGCGTTTCGCTGTTCCTGGGGCTGGTGCGGGTGATCGTCAACGGCGGGGAGACCAGCATGGGATTGGGCGGGAGCACCGCCAAATCGTATTGGATCGGGCCGGCAGCCAGCGCGGCGGCCTGGTCGATCCGAATCTGGGCGGCAAGGGTGTGCGTGGCCCCGCCGCCTCGAATGGCAGAATGGTAGCGGAGCCGGTATATCTTGTGCAGGGGAACCAGGTAGCCCTCCAGGTCGGGGAGGCCTTCCGCGCCGGAAAAGGGGGAAAACTGGCCGCCGGTCTCCTGGGCTATCTGGGCGAGGAGCTGCGCGCCGGGGGAATCGAACGCGGAGGGAGAAGCGACCATCCAGACCATGATGTGGACGCCGCTCTCTTTGGCCCGCTGGAGAATCCCGTTCAGCGCATTGAGGTCGCCGGCCTCGGGGACGGGGGTGATGTAGAGGATCACCCGCTGGGGAGGCGGCTCGTCTGCCCCGGCTGAGGCGCTCGCAGGTCCTCCGGCCTGATCGACCGCGCGGGCGAGTGCGTCGCTGCTCGGTTTGGCGGCGCGGAAGTCGGGATGGTAAGCCTCGAGGGCGGCTTTCCAGGCAGCCGCGCTGGAGAGGCCGGTCACGTCGGGGGATCCGTTGGCGATCAGAGCGTAGCTGCGCGGCAAATCCGCGGGAGCGGCGTCCGCCCAGGCAATCAGGGTTTGATCAATAGGATCGTAGCGGGCAGCGCCGTTCGCGTCGCGCAGAGCCAACTCGCGGCTGGCATTGATCACCGTCAGGAACTGGACCGGGCGCTGGATTTCGCTCAGCCCGTCGAGCGCCACCGGTCGGTTGTCCTCCTGGAGGGTGACCTGGTCCGGCTTCAATCCAGAGAGAAACCCCCCACCGGAATCGCGGACATCAAGGTAACTGACCATCTCCGGAAAAGAGGCGGTCTGAGGCTGGCTCAATATGGCGGTAAAATCGCTCTGGGCGCTGGCCAGGTTGAAGGAAAGGAGAATCGACAGGGAGACCAGGTATCGGAGAATTTTGGCCATTCAGTTTGGTGAGTGCGGGTCAGCCGATGCGAGGACTGAGCCGGGCGAAACCCTTTCTACGAGCCCGATGCAGTGGGCGCGAGCGTCGGCTGGCTCGATTGCGCCAGCCCTCGGCGGCCGGTCAGGCGGCGGTATGTGAGCGTCCAGGCAGATATGATGTAGGACCGGAGGATCCCATTGAGAAGGATCAGAATGGGCAGGTAGAGCAGGATGAGGATGACGGAAGCGACGATCCCGCCGGTCTGCACCTGCTCACCTCCACTGATCACGCTGGCGATGGCCGGGATGCCGGCCCCGATCAGCGGTATGGCAAATATAAAGGAAATGATCGCCGCACCGATGAACAGGATCAGGGCCATGATGATGTAGGGGCCCAGATTTTTGGTGACCACTTCCCAGGAGCGCCGCAGCCCACCGATGATATCCAGGTTCTCAGAGACGACCGCGATGTTGGCCTGCTCGACCAGCACGTCAATAAACCAACCGGCCGGGACCAGCAGGCAGACGAACGGGATCAGGCAAAGCACGCCGATGCCCAGGGTGGCCACAGAAAAGGCAATCCCGAGAGCGATCAGGATCAAAACCACCACCAGAAGGACCAGGCCCACCAGCAGATTCAGGAAAAAGAGGCGCCAGAAATAAGTCAGGCTCTCATTGAACAGCCGGCTAAAGGAGAGCCGGCCGGCGCCATCGTCGGCCCGGTTCACCCCGTGGATCAGGCCGATCCGCCCGATCGTGGCGAGGAAGATGGCGATGACGACCAGGCCCACGATCAGCAGGGTCACCAGGACCCACACCCAGCCTGGCACCTGGTTGAGGGCTTGCTGAAGCTGGTTGAACGCTTCCTGAAGTCGTTCCTGAAGCTGAGGGAAGGGAGTCTGGCCCCGGCCGGGCCGGTTCCCCTGGAAGCGGAAGCCGGAATTGCTTCCCGAGCCGCCGGCCGTCTGGCTGCAGCTTGCCAGGATGCCAAAAATCCACAGGACTTTGTGCTTCCAGATAATTCGCCAGGCGCTGGATAAGACCTCACCGTAGTCCATACATCCCTCCTTCTTATTAGCTGGCTATTCCCACTCGATTGTCGATGGCGGCTTACTGGTTATATCATATACGACCCGGTTGATTCCGGCAACCTCATTGACGATCCGGTTAGCAACCCGCGAAAGCAGGTCGTTGGGCAGGCGAGCCCAATCGGCGGTCATGAAGTCATCGGTGGTGATGGCCCGCAAAGCGATGACTTCCTGGTAGGTGCGCTGGTCGCCCATCACGCCCACCGTCTGGACGGGAAGCAGGACGGCAAAGGCCTGGGCTGTGCCGCCGGCCAGCCCATTATCGCCGGTTTTGACGCGCAGCAGCCCGGCGGCGGAGAGCTCGCCGGTGAAGATGGCGTCCGCGGCGCGCAGGCGGGCCAGTCGCTCGGGGGTCACCTCGCCCAGGCAGCGCACCGCCAGGCCCGGACCGGGGAACGGCTGGCGCCAGACCAGGTCGGCGGGCAGGCCAAGCGCCTCGCCAACGGCGCGGACTTCGTCTTTGAAGAGGTAGCGCAGCGGCTCGACCAGGTCGAAGTGCATGTCCTCGGGCAGGCCGCCAACGTTATGGTGGGTCTTGATCCGCTCTGCTTTGGAGCGCTCGGGGGCGCGCGATTCGACCACGTCGGGGTAGATTGTGCCCTGGACGAGGAAGCGCGGCGAACCCAACTGGTGAGCCTGCTCCTCGAAAGTGCGGATGAAGGTCTTGCCGATGATGCCCCGCTTGGCTTCGGGGTCGGTGACCCCGTGGAGCATGCCGAGGAACGCGGCAGAAGCGTCGACCACGCGCAGATCGACGCCCAAATTTTCACAAAAGGCGGCTTCAACGTGGGTGCGCTCGTTCTGGCGGAGCAGGCCGGTATCGACGAAGACGCCCACCAACTGGCTGCCCACCGCACGGTGGACCAGGGCCGTGGCGACGCTGGAATCGACCCCGCCGCTGACCGCGGCGAGGACGCGCTCACCGCCCACCTGCTGGCGGACGCGCTCCACGCTCTGGGCGATGATCGAGAGCGGGGTCCAATCGGGCTTTGCCCCGCAGATCTCCAGCACGAAGCGGCGCAGCAGCTCCATACCGCGCGGGGTGTGGCGGACCTCGGGGTGGAACTGGACGCCGAAGCGGCGGGTCGCCAGGTTGCCCATGGCGGCGATGGGGCTGTTGGCCGAGCGCGCCAGGGGGACAAACCCTGCGGGGACCTCTTCGATGCGGTCGCCGTGCGACATCCACACCGCCTGCGCGCCGGGTGGGAGCAGCGGGTTCTGCTCGCCCACCGGCTCGACCACCGCCGGGCCGTACTCGCGCTCAGTGGAGGCGGCGACGCGCCCACCCAGGGCATAGGTGAGGGCCTGCAGCCCGTAGCAGATGCCCAGGATGGGCAACCCGCTCTCGAGGACGTACGCCGGCAGGGATGGGGCGTTCTCGGCGTAGACCGAGGCCGGCCCGCCAGAGAGGATGAACCCTTTGGGGTTCAGGGCGAGCACCTCGCTGGCCGGGGCATCCCAGGGGAAAAGCTCCGAGTAGACCGAGAGCTCACGCACCCGGCGGGCGATCAACTGGGTGTATTGCGAGCCAAAGTCCAGGATGGCAATCGCGTCGCTCATCCGCATTACTCACTAAACACGATCTGGTTGTGATCCATTGAAGTGATCCTGATGAGAGAGACGACGGGGATGTTGAGTGAAGAGAGGAGCTCCCGCCCGCCCTCGAAAGTCTTCTCGATCAGGGTGCCGACCCCGACCACGGTCGCGCCAGCGGTTTGCGCCAGGCGAACCAGCCCGGCGATAGTCGCCCCGGAGGCGAGGAAATCATCGATGATCAGGACGCGCTCTTCGCGGCCAAGGTATTCGGGGGAGACGATCAGCTCGACCATGTTGCCCTTCGTATGCGAAGGGGCCACGGTCAGGTAGACCTGGTCAGGCATGGTGATCGGCTTGGTCTTACGGGCGTAGACCACGGGCACCCCCAGGTGATGGGCGGTCATCAGGGCCGGGGCGATCCCGGAAATCTCGGCGGTGAGGATCTTAGTCACCTTGAAGTCGGCGAAACAGCGCGCGAATTCGGCGCCGCACTCGTACATCAGGTTGGGATCGACCTGGTGGTTGACGAAGGAGTCGACCTTTAAGATGCCTTTGCCCAGGTTCTTGCCTTCATTTTGAATGCGCTCTTTGAGGGCCTGCATACGTGTGCCTCCAGGAGAAAGGGGGAAGATGTTTGGACATTGTACTGTGAATCAATAGAAAAATGTAGGGATGAGGAATGGGGATTTTCGATTTTTGATTGCTGATTGTAGATTAAGGAGGGGAGAACAGAGAGCGGTGAAAAGTCAGAAACTCCTGATTGGGAGAGTAAGGTTCGTTTCGAGGGGGAACGAATAGAAACGAAACCGATTCGGAAGGGGGAGGTTGCTTTGTTGCTCAGTGAATGGTAAATCAGGGTGGGGAATTGCCGGAATGGACGGGGTGGGTTGGTAAGGTGCGATTGGTTTCTGGAAGGGTAAAAATTCTTTCGAGGACTAGATGTAAGGATGGCTTGTTCCTGACCGGCCTGGAAGAGCGCAAGCCGCCCCCTTCGGGGATCTGCGAGGACGCATGCGCTACAACTCTTATTCCTGGGCGGCCTACGGGAGCGCAAGCCATCTTTACAGGATCGGCGAGGACGCATGCGCCACAACAAGAGGGCGTGGAGCGCCGGGAAGAGGTACCAACGGGGACTGTGGGTACCAGGAGGACGGCTGGCATGGGCCTGTATGGATAAGCGCTCGGCGAAGCCTTCGGATGGGAGGCCGGGCTTCCCGTAGAGGCATGCATTTCCGAAGGCTTCGCCCCTACGCGAATCAGGATAGCACAGTTGGCAGCAAACTGGTCGGTCGGGATGACCGACCTACAAGAACAGGATAGCACTTTAGGCAGCAAAGGAACATCCGTCATTTATGGCTTTCTTAAAGATACTGTTGGCAAACCAAAGGCAAAAGGGATGAACAGGCATGTCTACCACCGGTCGAAAATCTCGACTGGTCAGTCGCTCAGTTTGCCAAGAAGAATTAGCCATTTTAAATTTGGTTCAAAGAC
>DATKLX010000048.1:0-17233 GCA_035542155.1 Anaerolineaceae bacterium | reverse complement strand
GCTTCGGGCGGTCATCGCTGAACTGCTCCTGGCTATTTTGATCGTTGTCGGGGTAGCTGTGCTCATACTGGTCTACCCTGCGATTCCTTCCTACCTGGGTTTAATCCTGCTGATTATCCCTATCCTCAGCTTTCTGCGCGATTTCCTGGTCTGGTATAACAAGAAGTATGTCGTCACCAATCGCCGTGTGATCCAGATTTCTGGCGTAATCAACAAGAATGTGACCGATTCATCGCTCGAAAAAGTGAACGACGTCAAAATGGAGCAGTCCTTCTGGGGGCGGCTGTTCAATTTTGGCGACGTCGAGATCCTCACCGCCAGCGAGCTTGGCGCCAACCTGTTCCAAACCATCGGCGATCCGATCCGGTTTAAGACTGCGATGCTAAACGCCAAAGAAGAGCTGGAAAGCGGTCGTGCGATGCGCCAGGAAGCCGAGGAAGATATCCCCGCCCTCATCGCTCGCCTGGATACCCTTCGCCAGCAGGGTATCATCACCCCCGAAGAGTTCCAGCGCAAAAAAGCTGAGCTTCTCGCAAAGCTGTAATCATTTCTAACCAAGGAATTCATATGAAATTCAACGAAGAACTGGACATTTATCTACGAGCCAGGTTTACGCTGATCGTTTTAATAACCCCTGAAGAAGAGCGAGCCCTGCAGATCATTCGCCAGGTCTGCGAGGACAGCCAGCGCAAATGCCTCACCTGGGACGTTGCCGATGGATTTCAATGGTTGACCAACGCCGCCGGCGCCACCCCCGCAGCCCGCGATCCTTTGAGCGCTCTCGAACAAATCGAAAAAGCCGAAGGGAATATTCTCTACGTCTTGAAAGATTTTCACGACGCCTGGTCCAACCCGCAGATCAAGCGCAAGCTGCGCAGCGTCGTCCAGCGCCTCAAATTCAGCAAAAAATCAATTCTGATCACCACCCCCCAGGGAAAACTGCCCGATGAGCTGAAAGATGAGACCGTGGTGGTGGAGTTCCCACCTCCCACGAGCGTAGAGCTGGAAAGCGTCCTCCAGGGTCTGACCCAGACCTCGGGCGTCAAGATCAACCTAACTCCCCTCGGACGGGAAAAACTGGTCCAGGCCGCCCTGGGGTTGACTGCCTCCCAGGCGCAGCGTGTCTTTGCCAAGGCAATCGTCAGCGATGGCATGATCGACGACCGCGACATCGACCTGGTCACCGAGGAAAAGAAACAGATCATCCGCGAGAGCGAAGCCCTTGAATTCTATTCCGTCACCGAGACCCCCAACGATGTGGGTGGGCTTGGGATGCTCAAAGACTGGCTCCGCCTGCGCGAGCGCGCATTTTCACAGGAGGCTCGTACTTACGGTCTTCCCGCCCCCAAAGGGATCGCCCTCATCGGCATCCCTGGTACCGGTAAAAGCCTGACCGCCAAGATGATCGGCGGTCTGTGGCGCCTGCCCCTTCTGCGCCTGGACGTGGGATCACTCTTCGGCAGCCTGGTCGGCGAATCCGAGGAGCGCGCCCGCCGCGCCCTGCGCCTCGCCGAGACCGTGGCGCCCTGCATCGTCTGGATTGACGAGATGGAAAAGGCCCTCGCTCATGGCAGCCAGGACAGCGGCACCAGCACCCGCGTCTTTGGCACCATCCTGACCTGGATGCAGGAAAAGACCGCTCCCTGCTTTGTCGTGGCCACTGCCAACGACATCGCCAGTCTGCCTCCCGAGCTGCTTCGCAAGGGCCGGTTTGACGAGATCTTTTTCCTCGACCTGCCTTCCCTCGAAGAGCGCAAGGAAATCTTCGTTGTCCACCTGCGCAAGCGCCAGCGGATCCCTCTGGATTTCGACATTCTACCTCTGGCGCGAAATTCGGAGGGTTATGTCGGCGCGGAAATCGAGCAGGCCATCATCGATGCAATGTACGTGGGTTTTAACGAAAATCGAGAGTTCAACACCGCGGACATTCGCAACGCCTTGAACCGTCAGGTCCCCCTGTCTGTCTCTCAGCGCGAGACGATCGAAGCCCTGCGCAACTGGCTCCGCGAAGGCCGCGCCCAGTCCGCCTCTTTCCAGGAAGCCCAGGAAGCCGAACAGCAGTTTGTCCAGCTCCAGCTCAAAAATCGCTAAGCAGAGATCCTCGTGGTACAGCCCCCGGCGGAGAAACAAACCGAAAGATGGCAGCAGCAATTAACCAACCGCATCCCGGTGATTGGCGGCTGGCTGCGCCTGGAAGCTGCCCGCCTCCTGAAACAGGCCGCCAGCCAGGGAAACGCTCAGGCCATGAACACGCTGGCGCTGGCCTTCGTCGCCACCAAAGACCAGGCAGTGAAAAAGGAGGCCCGTGAGGCGATCCTCAGCGCCGATATTCATCCCTCGATCGATGCAATCTGGATGGCCTGGATCGCCACCCGCAGCCGGGATCTGCTCCAGATTCTGCTGGATAAAAATTGGGTGGCCTCCGCTCCCCCAAAAGCACGCCTGTACAGCGCCCTGCGCCTGGAAAAGCTGGAGTTGGTTACCAAAGGTTCTGCAGAAATCGTCCCGTTTTTAATTGAGGCCTGCCAGGATAACAATGCCCAGTTGGCTGCTTCGGCAGAATACTGCCTGGCGCAGCTCGAAAAGCAGGAAGCTATCGACGCCCTCTGCGATCTCTGGGTGCAGAGCCGGACTCCCTTGCTGGAAGACGCAGTCCGCGAAGGACGTTACCTGGCCCAATCGCCGCCGGCTGCCAGGGTATACTCTGCCCTGGTCAACAACCGCCCTGAATTCATCACCGGAGGTAGTGCAGATGTGGTGGATTCTCTGCTCCAGGCCTGTGTGGACTCAGACCCGGCCGTGCGCGGCAGCGCCAGGCAAGCTGTCGGGAAATTGTTGAATCCCGTTGCCATCGACCGGCTTTGCGCATCCTGGGTTGAAAGACGGACCGGTTGGCTGGGTGAGGTCATTACCGTTGCTGGTTACGTGGCCCGCGAGCCGGCTCGGGTTCGTCTCCTTTCGGCAGCCCACTGCGAAATATCTACACCGATAACCGCCTGCGCGCCGGAAGAGATCGAAGCTGCTGTCGAAATCGTCCGGTCCGACCCGGATGAGAGCATCCGGATTTTCGTTCGCCAGGCGCTCTCTGGCCTATCCGGGCCGGAAACCCGGGATGCCCTCTGCCGCCTGGCAGCCGAAAAAGAAGATCCACTCGCATCTGAAATCGCCCGCCAGGCCGGCTACGTACCCACAACACCAGAAAACCGGGCGCTGTTTTACTTTATGCTCGAGCGCTGGGATGAATACGAAACCCTTGACTTCGACCGCCGCCTCATGCAGGCCGTCTTTCAAACCGCCGACCGAGAGTTGCGTAGCCGCATCACTCGAAAGCTCCAGCGCTCGGGACGGGTCGATTTCCTGGGTGTCCTCACCGGCGCAATACATTCTACCCTGGCCGAACTGAGCGAGGGTGAAATCGAGCCGGTCGTCAATATGCTCCAATCCCACCAGCAGTGGGAAAAGCTCTGGGATCTGAGCCTGGAAGTGCCTTTTCAGATGAGCGCACGCATCATCCGCACCCTGCGCCAGTTTGGTTGGAAACCCGAATCTCAGCCGGACTGTGAAACCTTCGATATCCTCGCTTCCCTGGTCGATACGTTCCCCGACCGCAGTCTCGCAGAATGGTTGCGAACAACCCCTCCTGTTACTCCCCAGGCGAAAATACACATCTCCGCCCGGGTAAACTCCGTCGCCATTTCCCCCAATCGTCCGCTGATCGCACTGGCAGCCGGCAACCGCCGGGTGGTCCTGTGGAATTTTCAAAAAGCTGCCGTGGAACAGGTCCTCCGCGGGTTCGAGCATTCCGTAGGAAAAGTCGCCTTCACCCCAGGTGGAATCTTGCTTTGCGCTGAGCGCGCAGCCGTGAACACCGATCTGTGCCGCCTCTATACCTGGGATGGCGCCGGGCTTTGCCCGCTGGGCGCCCACATCGGGTCGATCACCGCGCTCGAGCCGGTCGGTAGCCAACGCGCCTTATCAGCCGGGAAAGATGAGATGGTTTATCTATGGGACCTCTCTTCCCGCAAACAGGTTTCCCAGAAAGACCTCCACTTCTGGCCACGCTCAGCGCGAGTTTCCCCGGATGGCAGCGAAGCGGTACTGTTGGATCGTACGGTCGCCTTCATCAGCCTGCCTGATCTGAATTTCCTCAAGAAAGCCGGCTATTCGACCCGGTCGAGGCAGGCCAATCAGCACGGGGTAGCCTCGGTTGCGATTTATTTCCAGGGCTCGCGAGGCCTGATTCTCGGCAGATCGACCGGTCAGGCAATTGTTTTTACTCCCATTGGCGACCAAAGCACCGTTGTGGATCGCGTCCCTCTGGCCAACGAGTGGAGCGAGGTCCGGTGTGTTGACTTTTTGGAACGCCATGGCCTGATTGTCCTTGCATTCGCCCAGGGGGAGATCCAGTATTACCGCTGGCCGGAAAAAGTCCTGGTCGCAAGGGTCAAAACGGGCGGTAAGCGGCTCACTTCGCTCTCGGTTTCCACCGATGGCGCCTTTATGGCCTCGGGCGACAGCGACGCCTCCCTCTGTCTCTGGGATTTTCAGGCCCTGGACCTGTCCGACCTGGCTCAGAAGCCGCTCTCTCTCCTCGCCTCCCGCGAATTTGCCGCCGTCCATTCTCTCCACACCCGCGCCGACCTGCCCACCGAGGTTCGGGCCTGCGCCCGCTATATCCAAACTGTCATCCACCACCGGACCCGCTTTGACATCCAGCTTGACGAGCTGCGCACCGTCCGCGCCGGTGAGTTTGATATTATGATCGAGTAATTTTATGGAAAAAAGCATCGACTCAAATAACCACGCTGAGCGCGAACTGTCCCTCGAACGGGAAATCCAGGCTCTTCACATCGCCCTCGACGAAAAGGTGAAGACCATCCAGCACCTTTCCCTTGAACTGGAACGCGCCCGCTTTGACTCCGCAGGGAATGCTCAGGAGATTGCCGATCATCGCATCGAAACGGTCCTGGTAGAAGCAGGTCGCCCGGCAGTGATGATCATGACCCAGGCTCATTTGCTCGAACAGGGACGGCAGGTGCAGGCTCGCGACGTGCTGAATGCCGCTCGCAGCCTGGTCCGCTCGTTGGAAGGATTAGGATTGATCTTCGTCGGACAGGCAGGTGAGGTCGCCGCATTTGATCCCAATCTCCATCTCGTTTCCGCTGCAGGGATCGATATTCCCCTTGGCGCGCCGGTGCGCATCCTCGTTTCCGGCGTGCAGTATGGGGGGAAAATTCTGTCTAAATCCATCGTTGAGAAAGTCGAGTGATCTGTACGTATGCCCGGCAGATTAGCCATCGATTTCGGTACATCCAATACTGTACTTTCCCTTTGGGATGAGACCCGTGGAGAGGCAGTTCCGTATCACATCCCCGATTACGGCCGCCTCCTGGCCCAGGAGGGTGAGCAGATTTCAGTAATTCCCTCTCTGATCCATTATGGCGCCAATAAAACCCGCTGGATCGGCAACCAGGTGCTCGCCCACAACCTGTATCAGTCCGAGCGCACCTTCCGCTGGATGAAGCGCTATATCAGCAGCCGCAGCCCGATCCGCATCCGGATTGATGGCCGCGACACCACCCCGTCGGACGCCGGTAAAGATTTCTTATCCACCATCCTGCTGGTCGCCAGCCAGGAGCTGGGGATCGGCGAAGAAGAGGTCGCCTTTTCAATTCCAGTCGAAGCCTATGAACATTACGAAGACTGGCTGTCCCAGACGGCCGAAGAAGCCGGCATGCCCCGCTTTCGTCTGATCGACGAGGCTTCCGCCGCCGCGTTGGGCTACGGCGCCCACATCCAGCCGGGAAGCGTCTACCTGATCCTCGATTTTGGCGGCGGCACGCTCCACGTCGCCGTGATCCTCATCGAGGACGAAGAAAGCACTGCCACGGGCCGTCGCTGCAGGGTCCTGGGAAAGGCAGGCGTTGATATCGGCGGCGCCAGTATCGACCAGTGGCTGTTCGAGGAGACCCTTCGTCGCAACCAGCGAACGGATATGGATGATGACATCCGCCCGATCAGCAACAGTCTTTTGGTGGAATGCGAAAGGGTGAAAGAGGCTCTTTCCTTCAAGGATCAGGCAGAATTATCCCTGATGAACCCCCATACCGGGAGCCTCCTGACCGCCAGCTTTACCCGACAGGAGTTCGAAGACTTGCTCGACAAACACGATGTGTATGCAGAAATCAACCGCACCATCCGCGCTGCCCTCAACTCTGCCCGCGAGCGTGGGTTCAGCGAGGATGACATCCAGGCTGCGCTCGTGGTCGGCGGCAGCAGCCAGATCCCCTCGGTCAAGCGGACCGTCCGCCAGATTTTTGGCAACGACCACGTGTTTGCCCACCATCCCCTTGACGCAGTCGCCCGCGGAGCCGCCGCATTCGTTGCCGGGGTCGATTTCTTCGATCACATTCAGCACGACTACGCCATCCGCTACCGCGACGCGGCTAATGGCGACTACGATTACCGCGTGATCGTCCCTCGTGGAACTCCTTACCCGACATCTTCCCCCGTGGCGAAGCTGGCCATCAAGGCCACCTATCCCGGCCAGGCGCAGCTTGGTATCGCCATATTTGAAATAGGCGTCCAGAAGACCCGCCCCAACGTACAGCCTTTTGAGCTCGTCTTCGATCCCTCGGGTGCTGCGCGCATCATGAAGGTCACGCCTGATGAAGCCGAGCGCCGCACGCTGTTCTGGATGAACGAACAAACCCCTACCTTTCTCAAGGCCGATCCTCCAGCGGGTGAAGGCGAACCTCGTTTCGAGGTAGAATTTAATATCGACGAAAACAAACGCCTGCTCATCACCGCCCGCGATATCAAGACCAACCGTCTGACCCATCGCGATTTCCCGGTGGTGAAGCTTTCCTGACCGCTTGCTGACTGGAGGTATTTCATGTCGCATTTTTCCAGGCTCAAAACCCTGATCGTTGAAAAAGAGCTGCTCATCCTGGCACTTAAGGAACTGGGTTACCAGCCCGAAGAGGGTGAGCTCTACATTCGCGGCTTTGGCGGCGACCGCACGAAGGTTGAGCTGAAAGTCGCGCGTAAATTCGGCTACGAGATCGGTTTTCGCAAAGGCGAAGGGACCTATGAGGTCGTCGCCGATTGGTTCGGGGTGCATGGCATCAGCCAGAAAGATTTCGTCCAGCAGCTCAACCAACGCTACGCTTACCACGCCGCCCGGGTAAAGCTGGAGGAGCAGGGCTTTACGCTCACCTCCGAAGAAGTCCAGGCGGATGGCCGCATCCACCTCGTTCTCCGTCGCGCAGCCTGAGGGAGAGAATTCGAATGGACTTACAAGAAATCGAAGTGTTTATCGATCAGGATGGCCAGGTGCGCATCGAGGTCCGCGGCGTGAAAGGCACCCGGTGCCTCGATCTGACCCGCTCGCTCGAGGAAGCTTTAGGCGGACAGGTAGTAGATCGCGAGATGCGGCCGGAAGCGTATGAGAAGGTCGGCGAACCGCTGCCGGATCCGCTAAAAGTGGGGAAAGGCCGTAAGAAATAGCCGGGAGGATGTCCTTGGACTCCACGACCATTCGGATCCACTCGTTTCTGGAAGCCAGCCTGAGCAACGGGCCGGGGCGGCGCGCGGTTCTTTGGGTGCAGGGCTGCACCCTGGGCTGCCCGGACTGCTTTAACCCCGAGACCTACCTCAACCGCGGCGGCGAAGTGGTCCCAATTTCCAGCCTGGTCCATCGCATCCAGAATCTCTCGGGTTCGCTCGAAGGGATCACCATCAGCGGCGGTGAGCCGCTCCAGCAGCGCCGGCCGCTGGAATCCCTGCTCAAACAGGTCCGCTCCTCCACCTCCCTCTCCGTGATCCTTTTCAGCGGCTACACCTGGGATGAGATCAACCGGATACCCGGCATTCATACATTGCTTACGCTTGTGGATATCCTCATCGCCGGTCGTTACGATTCCAACCGGCGCCTGGCCCAGGGACTGATCGGCTCCGCGAACAAAACCGTCCACTTCCTCAGCGACCGCTATTCCTGGGCGGATCTCTCCAGGACCGCCGAGGCTGAGGTCATGATCGACCCGGGCGGCGAGATTATCTTGAGTGGGATCGATCCTCTTCGTTGGAGCGCGTGACCAGGAGAAAGAGTTTTACCTTGGATGCCGACCAGACCAGCATTCTCTTCGATTTGATCGCCAATCCACGCCTGGCCACAGGTCTCGGCCAAATCGCCCAGGACCAGCTCATCATCAAAGGGGCGATGGCTACGCTCTTCCAGGTAGGTTCCCCGGATGCCATTCAGGTCTTCGAGGCTCTGGTCGTCGGGCCGGTTCCCGAATCCGTTTCCCAATTGGCGTTTCAATTCCTGGTCATTCTGGCCGCTCAGGGCAGCCTACCTGCCTGGGACAGCCTCTGCCTCCTCGCCGTTGATGCGGATCATCCCCAGGCGCGTGAAATAGCCGTGAATCAAAAATACCTGCCCATCGACCGGGCCAACCAGGCCGCATTCTTGCTCCTCACCGATCAAATTCCCGCTTATGCGGAACTGGACCCCGCCCAAAAACTCCTCACCGATCGGTATCGGTCCAGCCTTCCCGAGGTTCGCAAGCGCATCCGCCTGGCGGCCTCCCGGGCCGGTCTGGAGGAGTGGGTCCATGTCGTCCAGGCGGCTGTCGATTCCAAAGGTGAGAGCCTTTTCGCTCTAACGGATATGCTGCCAAAAATATCTACTGATTCGCTCCGTGCCCTGGGCCTTGACCTGATTTCTGACCTGGTCGATTCTGGGGATGCGGATGCCCGCAAAACGCTCCTCAACCTGTACCTGTACCAGAACTATGCTCCTGCCCGCGAGCGGATCACCCAGAAAGCTATCTTGCCCCAGGACCCCGTTCGCCGCGCCTTATGGTTCTTCCTCACCGAGCAGTGGGAGAAATACGCATCCCTGGATTTCAACCAAAGCCTGCTGGCTTCCGCTTACGAAGGCGCCCCTCAGGACCTGCGCCGCAGGATTGTCGCCACGGTTCGCCGCTCGGGTCGCATCGATTGGATGCAAAAGGTCTACCACGGCCGCCAGATCCGCTGGCTGGCCGATATGACCGACCTTGATTGGCAAGCGGTTACTCAGCTCCTCGAGCGGGATCAAAAATGGCCGGAGTACTGGCAGTTGGCCCAATCCGCGCCGCCGATCTGGAGCGCGCGCATGCTTCTCCGCTTACGGGAAAGCGGCTGGTCTCCTCCCGATGAGGATAACCGGAATGCCTTAGAAAGGCTGGCCTACCTGGCCGAAGAATGCAGCCGCATGCCTATCCTCCTGCACTCACCGGTATCTTTGCGCGGTCCGGCCGTTGAGATCAACTGCCTGGCAGCCAATCCCTCAGGAAATATGGTTGCGGCGGGCAATTCGCAGAGCTCGATCTATCTCTGGCGCCTCCCCGAAAAACAGGTCGCCCGCATCATCCAGACCTCGCCGGGCCAGGTCTGGACTCTGGCTTTCAGCCCCGACGGACAGCACCTTCTCAGCGGCCATGCCGACCACATGGTTCGCATCTGGCGCCTGGAAGATCAGCGCCTGGTCAAGACCCTCGAGGGTCATCAAGGTACGGTTCGCGGGCTGGCGGTTTCCTCCGATAACCGTTCCGCGATCAGCGTCGGGTTCGATGGACAGCTCAAGATCTGGCGCATCCCATTCGGCCCTGAGATCAAGTCGATCGCCGCCCATAAGGGGGAAATCTTCGCGATTAGCCTCGATCCGAATGGCGAGCTGGCAGCCAGCGGCGGCGCGGACCGCTCGATCCGAATCTGGAGCCTTCCTTCTGGAACCCTGGTTCGAACCCTGGAAGGGCATGCCGATACTGTGACCAGTCTGGCGGTCAGCCCCGATGAACAATACCTGGTCAGCGGCAGCCGCGATCGTTCGGTAAAGATCTGGTCTTTCCCCGATGGATTCGCTCTGAAGAGCCTGAACGCCCACGAAAACCTGGTGACTGCCCTGGCATTTCACCCCCACGGCCGGTTTTTTGCCAGCGGCGGTTTTGATGGCAAGGTCAACCTCTGGTCTTCCCCCGAAGGCAACTACCTCCAATCCCTCGAGGGTTTCACCGGACCGGTGACCGGATTGTGCTTCGCCGCCAACGGCGATTCGCTCCTCACCTCTGGAAAAGATGGCAGCCTGAAGCTATGGGATCTCCGTCCTTTCCTGTCCCTCAGCCTGCCCATCGAGCACGTCCATATGAGTGACATTCGCGATACTCAGCAAGCCGCCGAGGATCCCGGCCTGTCCGAAGCGGAACGCAAATGGTTCCGCTTCGCTCGCGAGCTGATCCAGTGGCGCAGGCGCTTTGACATCAGCCTCTCCGAGCGTCCCGAGCGACCACACGTTCAGATCGGTGAATATGATATTGAGCTTTGATCCTATCGCCTCTTTCCCTTAAAAGGTTTAATGGCTCAGTCATTTCCTTTAGTGGGCAAAAGCAAAAACAATGTAGTTGACTTTGTGTATCCAATTTGATATATAATGTAGATATAGACAGATAAGATGAGGCAGGAAAACAAATTCGTTTTCCAGGTGGTTTCTATTTGCTCATCTGTTCACGAAAAAAGAAGGGGAAAATCTCCAATGCTTACCAATCGCATAGCTCAATTCGCGATCGTTAGCTGCCTGGTAATCCTGGCTGCCTGCAACCGCCTGTCCCAGGCCACCGATTCACAACAGGGAAGACAGGTCGCCAATACAGCCGGCTCTTCAGCACCGCAGGTCTCAAATTCACCGGCTACACCTGAACCCTCGGCACCACCCCCGCCTCCTGCTGCAACTCCGACCAGCGAAGGCGATATGGCAGGCATTGCGATGGAACCCCCTTCTGGTGGTGGAAATTCCGTGATCAAAATATCCGACCAGCCCATTTCCCGCGGGATGGTGATAGTGGAAGATGCCGTCGTCAGCCAGCCAGCCTGGATCGTGGTTTATTCGACGAAGGCCAATGGCCAACCCGATCAACCTATCGGCCATGCGGCCCTGGTGGCCGGGGATAATAAAAACGTCATGGTAGAGTTGGATGCAGCAAAAACGACGGATGTCCTCTATGCCCAGATCCACCTGGATAAGGGCAGGATTGGCGTTTTCGAGTATCCCGGGCCCGATGAACCCATGATGGTCGGCGTGCAGATGATCGCTTCCACTTTCAAGGTCATGAACACCGGCCCGACTGCGGATAAACCACCGGTTCAAACCGGCAGAGTCCCCGCGATCATCGTCGCCAACCAGCCAATAAAGGACGGCAAGCTAGTAATCCCCGAAGTGATCAGCAACGGAGAATGCTGGTTGGTCATCCACCGTCAGAACGGCGATGGATCCATGGGTTCCATGGTGGGCTTTGCTAAGGTTGAGGATGGCACCAACAAAAATGTGGTCGTTCCAGTAGATACCTCACAAACCTCTACGATCATGTACGCCATGCTTCATGAAAATAACTCCAAGCTGAACGTTCCACAGTTCCCCGGAGTCGATGTTCCGGTTATGGCGAACGGGCAGATGATCGCCCCGACCTTCGAGATCACCACTGGCGGCGTAGCTGATGTGGTCATTTCGCTTGGCAACAAACCTGAGACTACCAGCACGCTGGTCAATGGCAACAATATGAGCCTGTACGTATCCTTACAGGACACTCCTGGGCGAAGCAATTGTGATGAAGACTGCCTCAAAACATGGCGTCCATTCCTGGCTACCGGCCGGCTGATCGCCGGGAATGGCGTGGATGGTAAAAAGCTGGGCGTGATCCTGCTTCCCAACGGCTCGCGCCAGGTAACTTACCTCGGTGCGCCGCTTTACCTATTCACCGGGGATCAAAAACCAGGTGATGTCAATGGCCAGGGCCTAGATGGGACCTGGTACCTGGTAACGCCATAAATGCATTTTCATGTGGAGTATTACACGCCTGGAGGGCGAGCAAAACTCCATAAACAATGATTAATCACCACAACAGTGGAATCAAAGCCTTTCGCTCAGAGGGATAATCGCGAAAGGTTTTTTGATACCTTTTTCTTAGAGGTATTTCCACGATAACGAGCAAAATAATTGACATTTTTACCAAATATTATAAAATTTAACCAGCAAATACAGGTGTGGAAATGAGCAAATGAGCGAAGAATCTATGGCGCGTTCATCTTATTGGCTTGAAATCCGCGAGGGAGTGGCGCAGGGTCGTAAGGTCGATCTGCGGGCTGGACCCATGATCATCGGCAGAGATCCGGCCTGTGACATCATTATCGAAAGCCCAGCGGTCTCCCGCCGTCATGCGCGGATAGAAGTGCAAGGCGACCGGGTCACCCTTGAGGATCTTGGCAGCAGCAACGGGACATTTATCGGTGTGGAGCGGATCACTAACCAGGCCGAACTCAAACCGGGCGATCAATTTAGCATCAGCCGCACGATTCAAATCGAGCTTCAATCTTTTGCAAGCCAGGTAACCGTTCTTAATCCAAATCTGGCTCTGCCCAAGGAAGAGAGCCTCCCCAGCAGCCAAAAGACGGTCCTCGGCAGTGCCGCAATCCCGCCGCAGATTCAGCCACCGCAAATTGAAGTGACCATTGCCGGTCAGAAACCTGAGACGTATTCACTCTTCCTGCCTGTGATCACCCTCGGCCGCCTGGCTGGCAGCGATATCTTGATTTCATCCCCAATCGTTTCCCGCAAACAGGCTGTGCTTCAACAGATACCGATTGGCTACCAGGTGGAGCCCAACCCTGAAGCGACCAACCCGCTCTATTTTGAAGGCCGGCCGTTGGTTGCGAACCATCTCCTTCAGCATGGCGAGCTCTTCCGCATCGGGGGCGAAGATCCGGGTTTAATGGTCACCATCCGCTATCTTAACCCGGCCAGCGCCGGTGTTGCCGCCCCCCAGGTAGTGGATTTTCAGGATAAAGAACGGCTGACCGTTGGGCGGGATCCATCGAATGACCTGGTTCTCAAATCCCCCCAGGTATCGCGCTATCACGCCTCAATCGAACGGATCGGCCAGCGCTTCCGCGTCACCGATCTACGCAGTGCCAACGGCACCTTCATAAATGACCGACGGATCGAAGGAACCATTTGGCTCCAACCCAACGATACCTTCCGTATTGGCCCCAACCGGTTTATTCTCGGTGAAGTGGGTATCTCCCATGCCGAGGAGACTAATGGCCTGCGTGTGGAAGCAGTCCGGCTCAACAAGTGGGTCCGCAAAGATCTCAATTTACTGAAAGACCTTTCCCTCATCTTCCAACCCCGGGAATTTGTAGTGGTCGTCGGCCAAAGCGGCGGCGGGAAATCCACACTGGTCGATGCCATCGCCGGCTACCGGCCGGCGACAGGTGGGCGTGTCCTGGTCAATGGTATCGACGTTTATCACAATTTCGACGCCATCCGCAACGAGATCGGCTTCGTCCCGCAGAAAGATATCATCCATTTTGAACTCACCGTTTACCAGGCCCTCGACTTCGCTGCCCGGCTGCGCATGCCGGCCGACACCAGTCAAGAGGAGCGCCAAGCGCGGATCGTGCAGGTCCTCGAGGATCTCGATCTGACCCACCGGAAAGACGTCCAGATCAGCGGTTTGAGCGGCGGCCAGCAAAAAAGAGTTTCCATTGGGGTTGAGCTGCTCACCCAGCCTGGCCTCTTCTTCCTCGATGAGCCCACCTCCGGTCTCGACCCGGGGACCGAGACCGCATTGATGCACCTGATGCGCCGGCTCGCCGACCAGGGCCGCACTATCATCCTGATCACACACGCCACGAAAAATGTCATGCTCGCCGATAAGGTTGTCTTTTTAGCTCGCGGCGGCTACCTGGCCTGGTTTGGTCCTCCGGATGAAGCCCTGGCCTATTTTGACCAGTATCGGTCCGAACGCGACCGGCGTGCAAAGGCGATTGAGTTCGATGAAATCTACGCGATCCTCGATGATCCCTCGCGGGGGAGCCCTGAGGAGTGGGCCAGTCGCTACCGCCAGCACCAGGCTTACCAGAGCTACATCGTGCAGCCTCTCCACGAATTTGGCCATGATGTTCTCCAGGAAAAAAAAAGAGATACGCCTACCACGAAACCTCAAGATATACAGCGCCAGCGCACGAAAAATCAAATTTCAGGGTTACGCCAGTTCTTCATCCTCTCGGCCCGCAACATGCAAATCCTGGTCCGCGACCGCCCCAGCCTGGTTCTGATGCTGGCTGTCGCGCCGATACTGTCTTTGCTCGACGTGATCCTTTCTTTTGTCCTCGGACGGGATTTGTTCAATTTCACCAGCGGCAACATGGCCAGTGTGGTGACTTCCATGTTCATGCCGATCATGTATTCGATCATGGTTGGCGCGCTCGCTCAGATGCGCGAGTTCGTTAAAGAGGCGGACATCTACCGACGAGAGCGGCTCGTCAACCTGAAGGTGCTTCCCTACATTCTCTCTAAGGTCTGGGTCGCCGCCATCCTGGCCCTCTACCAGGCTCTGGTCTACGTTGCTGTCCATTACCTGGCCTTTAAGATGCCTGGAGGTACTAACGAATTTCTGACGATGTATGCCTCCCTCTATCTGGCAACCCTGGCCGGGATGATGCTCGGGTTGGCCTCATCCGCCCTGGCGCCCAATGCGAACGCCGTTCCTTTGATCGTCATTCTCTTCCTGGTTCCACAGTTTGTTCTCGGCGGAGCCATGATCCCCGTCCCTGATTACATCAGCGCTCCTACCTCCGCGCGCTGGGCTTTTGAGGCCGAGCTAGCTATTTCCGGGGTTGGGTCGGATCTGGCGGCGGATATTTGCTGGGCTCTACCCGAGAATTTGCGTGAGCAGATGACCGTGGAGATGAAGCAAGCCAACGGCTGCCGCTGTATGGGCATTTCCGCCTTGAAACAAAATTCCTGCAATTTCCCAGGTGCGGGTATATACTACGACCCGATCGTAGATCAAGCTGAGCCCCAGCCTCCACCCGAGCTGGGTAAGCCGCCAGCCGATCCGGTGATTCCGCCCGCCCCCCAGGCCCCTGGCCAGAACCCCGATAATGTCGAGATGGCTACCTACCTGCTGGCCTTAAAAGATTACCAGAAGGAAGTCGACAAGATTCAGACCGAATATAAGAACCAGATGCAGGCATACCAGGCCCGAGCTGACCAGTTTAAAGATGCGGCGACCAGCTACCAGAAAGCCCTGACTGAATGGAAAATCAAGCGCAACTCGGCTGTCGGGGAGGCCGAGGGGATCATGAAAGCTGTCTATAAGGATTTCAAGTGGACCTTCGTCGACAAGCGCGACCCGGCTGCTTATTGGACCCTGATCTCCAGTACCTGGATCTCCCAGGGGACCATCATCCTGATCCTGCTAATTCTCTCCATCCTTCTCATCTGGCGCAAGGACCGCTTGTAAAACCCACATGAACCTCCCTGCTCGCTATCTCCGCCCAATTTGCATTCTGGTCTTCTGCGCTTTTCTGGCGAGCGCCTGTTTTCCGCCCCCCGATCTGGCTCGCCAGGCGACCGTGGATGCGCTCGCCTTCCGGGTTTCCTCGACTCTGACCGCGGCGGCAAAGCCGGCGGCGGAGGATCGGACGGTGGAAACGTCTTCCGCCAAAGCGGGTCAGGCCTCTTTGGGAACCCCTACCGCGGCTGAGGTCGAAGTTCCCGCAGCGACTCGGGAAGCTATCCGCTCAATCCTGGCTGAGCTGCCAATCTACCAGGTCGACGCTGAAAAAGGAGAGGTAGCCTGGATCCAGTCGAACCTCAACCTCGAGACGGAGGGGTTTAACTCCATCAAGGTGGATAACCAGCATCCTGAAACCGTGGTCAATGATTTTGTTCTCTCCGCGGATATCACCTGGAACACTCGTTTCGGCGATTCAGGCTGCGGTTTCATCTTTCGCTCGGATGGCGACCAGCGTAAGCCCAGCCAGTACATGGTGATCATCACCCGCCTCGGCAGCGGACACATCGGTTTCACCGTTCTCGCCAAAGGCGAGGTTGCCAATGTCAACGACATCTTCCCCAAAAACGAAGACAACAGCTTCAATACCGAGAACGATTCCACCAACCAGCTTACCATTGTGGGTAGAGGGACTAAATTCCAGATTTATACCAACCGCGTCTTCGTCGGTGAGTTCGATCCTGATAAACCTCCACCGCAGCTCATCCTGCCCACCCAGCCTGTCCTTCCCGTAGAAGCTACCAAGCAATCGCAACTGGTGGCTACCTATAATGCCTTCAAAGCGCTTCAGCAGCAGGAGATCAAGCAGCTCCAGGTGCAACGAAACCAGCAGATGAAAGTATTCAACGAAGCCAATAAAGATTTTCCTCGTGGTTTCATCGCCATGGTCGCCGCTACCCAGAGCGGCAAGGTTTCCTGTTCTTTTAACAATGCCTGGTTATGGCTAATCAAGGAATAAGAAATGGTAAATGATTTTTGGATCGGACAGATTTTGAACGGCCGCTACCGCATCGACCTGTTGCTCGGCCAGGGAGGCATGTCGTCCGTCTACAAGGCTTACGATCCCAACCTGCGCCGGACGGTTGCCATCAAACTGATCCATCCCCATCTTTCCACTAACCCGGACTTTTTACGCCGGTTCGAGGAAGAAGCCGCCGCGGTCGCCACCTTGCGCCATGAAAATATCGTCCAGGTTTTTGATTTCAATCACGATGGTGACGTGTATTACATGGTACTGGAATACCTTCCTGGGGTTACCCTGGAGGATCGCCTGAAGAGCTGGAACGAAAAAATTCTGCACATTGACCAGGGTGAAGCCGTCAGCTTCCTCACCCAAATCTGCGATGCGGTTCACTATGCGCATAAAAGGGGTTTGATCCATCGCGATATCAAACCCGCCAATATCATGCTCGACGAGCAGGATCGGGCGATCCTGATGGATTTTGGCATCGCCCGCATTGTCGGCGGGCAGATCCACACCGCGGCCGGAGCGGTAGTCGGGACCGCGCTGTATATGTCTCCCGAGCAGATCCAGGGTGAGCAGGTCGACGCCCGCACGGATATCTATTCCCTGGGTGTGACACTGTTCGAGACCCTCAGCGGCAGGCCGCCTTTTGAGGCAGATTCTGCCATGACCCTGATGATGATGCATCTCAATGACCCCGTTCCGGATATCCGCCACCTGCGTCCTCGGGTCGTCGATGGACTGATCGGGATTATAGGGAAAGCTCTCGAAAAGAAGCGCGAAGATCGTTACCAGACTGCCGCGGAAATGGCCGCGGCTCTTCGCCAGGTTTCGATTCTTTTAGCTCAAGACACCTCGCACCTGACCTCGG
>DATKLX010000047.1:0-16998 GCA_035542155.1 Anaerolineaceae bacterium | reverse complement strand
GCAAGCAAGGCAAAAAGTGGAAACGCTATTCAGGTTTGTTTGTTTTGATAAAACAAAAGTGGACACTTACTCAAGATCAGAAGACGGCTGTCTTGCAGACCGCTTTCACGACATTTCAAAGCTTGATCCATCCTCATGTCCAATCTTTTGTCTGAACCTCAGTTTTGACGGATTGACAAAATGAAATTTGTTGATCTCACAGAAACAGCCTCTCCACCCCCATCGCCCAGGACAATCTCTTCGCGGCGCGCCTCCACCCCCGCCATCCCATCGACCGGCTCGATGACCGCCAGGTCGGGTCGCTGTACCGCGCGATCGTGGACTCGGTCGCGGCGGTGATCGCTCAAGGGGGTCGATGCGACGAGTTCGACCTCTACGGCTGCCCGGGCGGCTAGCTCCGCCGCATGGATAAGAACGCTGCGGGCCGGCCCGGTCTGCGGGGCAACGATCCAATCCGTGTCCCCCTTTTTTCTGAATATTCCTTCACCCCCCGGCCCCCTGGCGAAAGGCCTGGAACTGGTCTCCGTCTTGAAGGACCCGTTCTTTATCCCGCTCGAGCGCCCCGTTCAACGCCCAGGGGGATGTCTCCGGCAGGTCCAGATGCCGGAAGAGGTCCGCCACCCGGCTGCCCACCGGAAGCTCGAGCGTCGCACGCCCGCGGGCTTCCGGCGGCAGCTTTTCCCTCAAAATCGAATACAGCACCACCGAAACGCGGATCAAGCTAGTTCACCCACTCCAGCCCCAGCTCGGCCAGCCGCTCGCGGGTCGGGTTGCCTGTCGCCGGATCCCACCCGGCCAGCGCGTAATAGACGTCCTTGTAATGCTCCAGGTCCTCGGGCAGGTAAGCCACCCCGGCCGTGGGGCCGCTGCCAGCCATCTCACGGCTGAACTTCTTCGGCAGGATATCCTCCGCGCGGGTAAAGCCCTCGCGGGCGTTGAACGCGCGCAACATGTTTAGCCGCCGCGCGCCGACCTCCATGATCTCGGCAATATCGATCTCCCAACCCGAAACAGCGCTGAGCATCTCGGCCGTCTCTTTGGGGCCGTACAGCGTCCATGCCGGCCCCCAGACGAACTGGCACAGGTTGTAGGTGTCCAGCGCGGAATAAAAGACCTCGCTCAGATAAGCGAAGCGCACTTTTTCGTCGGTCATCGTCCCCGGCTGCTGAACCTGGTTCAGCCCGATCAGCGCCAGGCGCTCGTAATAATGCGCCAGCCCGCCTTCTTCATACATCGGGTCGTGCTCCGAGGACTGGTGGTCGGCCCCAAAGGGGTTGACCGCGAAGATCAGCCCCAGCGATTTCTTCGCCTGCGGCGCGTGGGCCGGCAGCTCGGTGCTCTTAACCGTCACCAGGTACTCCAGCGCCACCGGGCCGATCTTCTCCGCCACTCGCGCCGAGCCCTCGCCCAGCAGCTCGCCCAACCCCTTGCGCTCGCCGATCAGCTCGACCATCTTCACCACCGCGTCCGGATTGCCAAAACACAGCTCGATCCCGCCGGTGTCCTCCAAGGTCAGCAGGCCGTTCTCGAAGCATTCCATGGCAAAGGCGATCGTCGCGCCGGTCCCGATCGTATCCAGGCCGTAGGTGTCGCAAAGCTGGCTGGCCAGCGCCACTGCGCTCAAGTCGCTGACCCCGCAGTATGCCCCCATGGTGCCGATCGTCTCATATTCCGGGCCACCAAAATCGGGGCGCACTTTCACCCCGCCGTACTCCGTCTCCACTACCCGCTTGCAGCGCACCGTGCAGGAGTAGCACGTGTCCCGCGCCTTGAGGATGGATTCCGTCATCCGGTCGCCGCACAGCGCCTGGAATTCGTCGAACTGGCCCTGGTTGTAGTTGAAGGTCGGGAAGGAGCCGATCGAGTTCTGGAAGGCGACCACGTCGGCGGTGCCATTCATGAAGAGTCCTTTGACGTCCGGGTACTGGTCGATCGAAGCCGTCCCAGAGCGCTGCAGGCGGGTCACTCCGGCTGGATCGGCTGCCGAGATCTTGCTTTTCCCCTGGACCACAATCGCCTTTAGCTTTTTGGAGCCCATCACTGCGCCCAGCCCGTTGCGACCGTTAGCCCGGTTGTGCATGTTCATCATCGCCGCCAGGCGGGCCAGCTTTTCACCCGCCGGGCCGATCTGGAGCACTTCGACCTTTGCTTCACCCATCTCGGCTTTGATCAGCGCTTCGGCCTCATCCGTCTTCTTCCCCCACAGGTGCGCCGCGTCGCGCAGCTCGGCCTGTCCGTCGTGGAGATAGAGGTATACCGGTCGCGGCGACTGCCCGCGCAGTACGATCCCGTCGAACCCCGAAAACTTCAGGTAAGCCGGGAAAAAACCCCCGCACTGGCTGTCGCCGATCGCACCGCTCAGCGGCGAGCGGGCATTAGCGGTCAGCCGCGACTGCCCGGAGACCGGTAAACCGGTCGGCAGCGCGGAAAAGAAGGTGAGGATGTTCTCCGGGCCGAGTGGATCTGCCCCACGGGGGGTTTCCTTCAGGATGTAGTACATCCCCATCGCGCTGCCCCCGCCATACTTGCGATAGAACTCGTCGGGGGGAGTCTCGGTCCACAGCTTTCCCTGGGACAAGTCGACGTGCAAAACGACGCCATTACAGCAGCGTGGCATAGTCCACTCCTTTTTCAGAATTCCGATGCGTTGGTAGTTACCCATTATTATAGTGATTTAATCAGCAAAAAGTGTAGGGAAAACCTTAAAATATACTAAGAATTGTATATAAACGACAATTTATAGAAATTAGTTGTTGTTTAATAACAGCGTATGGATTAAACTATGAATATCGACGGAGGCAAATTCATGGCAATAAAGCTCGATCGACTGGATAAGCAGATTGTCGACCTGCTGACCACGGATGGGCGCATGTCCAGCAAGGAGATGGCACGCCGGATTGAAGGCGCGACCGAGCGAGCGGTCCGCTACAGGCTCAACCGCCTGATCCAGACCGGCGTGATCGCGATCAGCGCGATCGTCGATCCGCAGAAGATCGGCTTCCCGGTCATCGCCGACGTCTTCCTCGAGGTGGATCCCAGCCGCGTGCTCGAGCTGGCCGATCTAATGGCCAGATACGACAACGTCACCTATGTGGCTTGTTCGACCGGCGAACACAGTATCAGCGTACAGATCGTCGCCCGCGACAACCGCCACCTCTACCAGTTCGTCACCGAGACCATCGGGCGCCTTTCCGGGATCCGTCGGACGACCACCTCAATCGTTCCCCTGATCGTGAAAGACGATGCCCACTGGCGTATCCCTGAGACCGTGATTAAGAAAGAATAACCATGCAAAGTTGCCATGTTCATGTCATTGCGAGACTGGTGCTTTTCCCCTTAAGTCCTGGGTCTGTAAAGGGAAATGCTATTGATTTCCACGGACCTAAGGGCCCAGGGCGGGCAAAGCAATCTCCAAGCCCACCAAGCATAGCATAAGTGGAACAAGGCACTTCCTAACAAAGCACCTCTTCCTTGTTTGTCTGGGAGTTAGCCACGTCGGGTCGGATATGGATGCCTTTCCCTCTGGACGAGCACCATGCCGATCCTCCTCCTAATGACATGACTGGGTGTTTTCAGGAGCATTTGCTTTTCCATTCATTAGCTAACGAAAGGAGTTTTTTATGAAAATCTTGCTCGTAGGGGTGGGAGGCGTTGGCGAAGCGATTGCGGTGATCTCCAAGCCACGTCCTTGGCTGGAGCGCATGGTCCTGGCCGATTACAACCTTGCCCGCGCTCAGGAAGTCCAGCAGCGCCTGGGCGATAAGGAGCGTTTCCCCGCCGAATGGGTCGACGCCTCCAAACAGGGCATGGTCGAAGACCTGGCCCGCAAGTACGAGGTTGATCTGATCATGAACGCCTGCGACCCGGTGTACAACATGCCTATCTTCGACGCCGCCTATGCTGCTGGATGCCATTACATGGATATGGCCATGTCCCTCTCCGAGCCGAATGAGAGCGACCCCTTCCACCAGACCGGTCTCAAGCTTGGAGATCTCCAGTTTGCCAGGTCCAGCGACTGGGAGAAAAAGGGCCTGCTCGCTCTGGTGGGCCTGGGCGTGGAGCCAGGCATGGCCGATATCTTTGCCCGCTATGCCCAGGATCATCTCTTCGACGAGATCGAGGAGGTCGGCATCCGCGATGGGGCCAATCTCGAGGTGCGCGGCTACGAGTTCGCCCCCAATTTCTCCATCTGGACTACAATCGAAGAATGCCTCAACCCGCCGGTGATCTGGGAGAAAGAAAAGGGTTGGTACACCACCGCCCCCTTCTCCGAGCCGGAGGTCTTCGAGTTCCCGGAAGGGATCGGCAATGTGGAGTGCGTCAACGTCGAGCACGAGGAAGTCCTCCTCGTCCCACGCTGGGTCAAGACCAAACGGGTCACCTTCAAATACGGCCTGGGAGATGATTTTATCCGCGTCTTGAAGACGATCAAAATGCTCGGCCTGGATAACAAAGAGCCGATCTGCGTCAAGGGCGTCTGGGTGGCCCCGCGCGACGTCGTGGCCGCCTGCCTGCCCGACCCGGCTCACCTCGGCGACCACATGTTCGGCAAGACCTGCGCCGGCACCTGGGTCAAGGGGACCAAGGACGGCAAGTCGCGCCAGGTCTATCTCTACCAGGTAGCCGACAACCAGGAGTGCATGGATCAATTTGGCTGCCAGGCCGTGGTCGCCCAGACCGGCTTCAACCCCGTGATCGGCTTCGAGCTGATCGCCAAAGGCATCTGGCAGGGCGCGGGTGTGCTCGGCCCTGAATCTTTTAACCCCCTGCCGTTTATGGACCGCATGGCCACATACGGCTTTCCGTATGGGATCAAAGAAATGTAAGCCGTTTCTATAAGGACCCGCGGATCGCCGGGGGGTTGTCTGCGGGTCCGTTTCACCAATCGAAGGGAGGGATTTATGGCTGAGGCCGTCGTCAAGCAAAAAGACATCCAGCAGGAGACCAAAAAGCTCAAGCGCGAGCTGACTCTCCTGCCCCTGTTCGGCCTGATTTATTTCACGGTCTGCGGCGGTTCCTTTGGCGTTGAGCCGCTGGTAGGCTATTCGGGCCCCGGGCTGACTCTGGTTCTCTTCTTGATCACCCCGCTGCTCTTCAGCATCCCCAACATGCTGATGGTGCGCGAGATGAACTCGATGATGCCCGGGGAAGGTGGATATTACCACTGGATCAAGCAGGCCTTCGGGCGCTTCCCGGCCTTTATGGCCGGCTGGATGAACTGGGTGGTCGCCTGGGTAGACGTGTCCATCTATCCCGTGCTCGCCGCCTACTACCTGGGCTTCTTCATCCCCGCGCTGCGCAACGGCGCCACCATCGGCGGGGTCGACGTCCCGGCCTGGGTCCTCTCCTGGATTGTCGCCCTGGTCCTTATCTGGGGGATCTCCTATCTCAACCTGCGCGGCGCGCGCCTCGCCGGATTGGTCACCAACTGGCTGGGGGTGATCATGATGCTCCCCCTGGTGGCCATGTCCATCGTCGGAGTCTATAACTGGATCAAGGGCGGCACCACTGCCCAGCTTCCATTCATGCCCGAAGGCCAGGACCTGACCGGCGCGTTGAGCACGGGCCTGTTCATCGTCATGTGGAACTTTATGGGCTGGGAGCTTCCCACCGCCGCCGGGGATGAGATCGTCAACCCCAAGCGAACCTACCCGCTCGCCATGGTTCTCGTCCTCATCGCCACCATCGCCACCTATGCCATCCCTACCGTCGCCGGGCTCTACGGAGGCGCCGGGGAAGACGGCCGCTACCTGGTCTGGGGCCAGGAAGAAGCCGAGGAAGGCGCCGGGATCGGGCCGGTGATGGCTGACCAGGGCGTTGATGAGGCCACGCTGAACTCCTGGGGCGTCGACCCGACCTCTTCGGTGGGCTGGGAGTTCCCCGACATCGCCCACGCTGTCGGGACCAAGGCGACCGGCGATCCGAACAGCCCGCTGGCCAGAATCCTCGGCCTTTCGGTTACCCTCGCTGCCGTCCTGAGCATGATCGGCCTGTTCATCGGCAACGGCCTGGGAGGGACGCGCGTGCCGTTTGCCATGGCCGAGGATGGGATGATGCCCACCTTCCTGGTCAAGGTCCATCCCATATTCGGCACGCCCTGGGTCGCGATCATCCTCTGCGGAGTGATCTTCTCAATTTTCTCGCTGCAGGCCTTCTCCTTCCTGGTCGTGGTTGATGTCTTCCTTAACATGCTCGTCCTGCTGGCCGAGTTCCTCGCCCTCTGGGCGCTGCGCTTCAAGCGCCCCGACCTGGAGCGTAAGAAGGTGCCCGGTGGGTACCTTGGCCTGACCCTGGTCACTCTCGCGCCTGCTTTCATCATCGGTCTGGCCATCTACAGCCAGGTGACCGAAGAGGGCCTCAATTCGATCTGGCTTGCCCTGGCGGCGATGGTCATCGGCGCGATCCTCTACTTCCCCATCCTCAAGCTGGTCAAGCCCGGCGTCCCCGACGTCGACCCCTTCAAGAGCGGGGATGCAGAGGAAGCCGAGGCGGCTCCGGTCGCCATGGCCGCCGACTGATCCATTTTGTAGTATAGTGATAGAAAGAAGACCCTAAGGGTTTTGGAAACCCTTAGGGTCTGGTATGTGAGCCGATCGCTCAGGAGGATATATGGCAACCCCAGTCGATGAGTACCAGGATGTGCTCCCCAATCTGTCTCCGGTTTGGACCCACTACACCGACATCATCGCCAGCCGAGCCGAAGGCGCCTACGTCTACGACCTGGCCGGCCGGCCTTACCTCGATTTCACCTGCGGGATCGGGGTGACCAATACCGGCCACTGCCACCCCAGGGTCGTCCAGGCCATCCGCGAGCAGGCCGGCCTGCTCCTCCATGGGCAGGCGAACATCATCCTCCACCAGCCGCTGCTCGAGCTGGTCCGCGCTCTGCGCCCGATTGTCCCCGAGACTATCGACGGGTTCTTTTTCAGCAATTCCGGCGCCGAGGCGGTCGAAGGGGCGGTCAAGCTGGCCCGCCACGCCACCGGCCGCCCCAATATCATCGTTTTCCAGGGCTCTTTCCACGGGCGCACTTCCGGCACCATGGCCCTGACCACCTCCAAGACGGTCTACCGCGCCGGCTATTCTCCCACCCCATCCGGCGTCTTCGTCGCCCCCTACCCCTACGCCTACCGCTACGGTTGGAGCGAAGACCAGACCACCGATTTCTGCCTCGAGGAGCTCGAGTTCCTCCTCCTCACCCAGAGCGCTCCCTCCGAGACCGCCGCGGTGCTCATCGAGCCGGTCATGGGCGAAGGCGGCTACGTCGTCCCGCCAGCGCGCTTCCTCAAATCCTTGCGCGAGCTGTGCGACCGCAACAACATCCTCCTCATCGCCGATGAGATCCAATCTGGTTTTGGCCGCACCGGGCGCTGGTTTGCCCTCGAGCACTTCGACCTCCGGCCCGACATCATGACCGTGGCCAAGGGGATTGGCTCCGGCCTGCCCATCTCCGGCGTGTTCAGCCACCTGGAGCTGATGAAGAAATGGGTCCCAGGCTCGCACGGCGGCACGTACGGCGGCAATGCGGTCGCCGCCGCCGCGGCGGTTGCCACCATCGCCGCCATACGCGAAGAGCGGATGCTTGAAAACGCCGTGAGCCGCGGAGCGCAGCTCGCGGCCGGCCTCGGCCACCTCCAGGAGCGCTTCCCCGCCATCGGCGACGTGCGCGGCCTGGGCCTGATGGTCGGCGTCGAGTTCCGCACCTCTACCCGCAAGCCCGACAAAGCCACTGCCAAGTCGGTCGCTCACGCCTGCCTCGATCGCGGCCTGATGCTCCTTACCTGCGGCCCATGGGATAACACCATCCGCTGGATCCCGCCCCTGATCGTTTCCGAAACGCAGATCAACCAGGCGCTCGAAATCTTCGAGGACAGCCTGCAGGAAGCGCTCCAACCGTAACCCTACCATCCGGGGCCCGGGCAGACAACGCCGGTCGTCTGCCCGGGCCCAGTTCAACCAGGCGGCGTCTATGGCATACGGAACCCCAGGCAGTGTGCTCCATGTCGATCTAACCGCTTCTACCGTCCGGGCTGAGAGGTTCCCCGAGGACCTGTACCGCCTCTACCCGGGTGGGAAAGCCCTGGCGGAATACTTGCTCCTCCGCGAGTTTCCCGCCCACGCCGGACCGCTCGACCCCGGTAACGTGCTCATCTTTTCCAGCGGGCTGCTCTGCGGCGCGCCGATCTCCACTGCCGCCCGGTTTACCGCGGTCGCCCGCTCGCCCCTGACCGGCCTGTACGGCGAGTCGGAGGCCGGTGGGTTCTGGGGGCCCGAGCTAAAATTTGCCGGGTTCGAGGCGATTGTGATTCGGGGCCGCGCGCCGCGCCCGGTCTACCTGTGGATCTCCGATGGGGCCGTCGAGATCCGCGACGCGAACCACCTGTGGGGCAAAGAGCCCGCCGAGGTCCAGGCCGCCATCCGCGCCGCGCACGGCGATAAGCTCATCCGCGTGCTCCAGATCGGGATGGCCGGCGAAAACCTCGTCCGCTACGCCGCAATCACCAACGAGCTGCGCCACTACAACGGCCGCACCGGGATGGGCGCGGTGATGGGCTCCAAAAACCTCAAGGCCATCGCTGTGCGCGGCCGCCGCCGTTACGCCGACTTCGCCTTCGACCCGCCCGCGCTCCAGGCCCTCGGCCGCAAGCTGGCTCAGGACGTAAAAAATAACCCCATCTCCTGGGGCATGCACGAGCAGGGCACCCTCGGCCTGGTCGACGGCCTGAGCGCCGCGGGGATGCTCCCAACCCGCAACTTTCGCCAGGGGGTCTTCGAGGGCAAGAACGCGATCAACTGGGAAAGCTATGCCCGCGAGATCTATTCCGGGCGGCGATCCTGCTTTGCCTGCAGCGTGCAGTGCAAGCGCGAGGTGGAAGCAGACGACCGCTACGTGGTCAGCGTCGAGTACGGCGGCCCTGAGTACGAGACCGTGGCCGGTTTTGGCTCCAACTGCGGCGTCGCCGACATCCAGGCGATCGCCAGGGCTAACGAGCTCTGCGACCGCTACACCCTCGACACGATCACCACCAGCGCCACCATTGCTTTCGCCATGGAGTGCTACGAGCGCGGCTTGATCGGGCCGCAGGACACCGGCGGGATCGAGCTTAGCTTCGGCAATATCCCCGCCATGCTCCAGATGGTCGACCTGATCGCCCACCGCGAAGGTTTTGGCGATCTCCTTTCCTATGGATCGCGCCACGCTGCCAAAGTGATCGGCCAGGGGTCGATGGCGTACACCATCCAGGTCAAGGGCGAAGAGCTCGCCATGCACGACCCGCGCGGCAAGGTCGGCATCGGGCTGGGCTACGCGGTCTGCGAGACCGGCGCCGACCACCTCGTCTCCATCCACGACCCTTCACTGGCCAATCCCGAGTCGTTCACCTTGAAAGCCGCCCAGGCCATCTCCGACCGCATCGTCGCCCTCCCAACCCTCGACCTGAGCGACCAGAAAGCGGTCAACTACCAGATCCTGGAAAGCTGGACCAGCCTGGGGAAAACCATCGGGATGTGTTTCTTCGGCCCCGCCCCGCGGTCCTATCTGCTCCCCGCCGATCTGGTTGCCGCCGTCCAGGCCGCTACCGGCTGGGATGTGACCATCCCGGACCTGCTCAAGATCGGCGAGCGGGCGATCAACCTGGCGCGCATCTTCAACCTGCGCGAAGGGCTGACCCCCGCCGACGACGCCCTCCCGCCCCGCCTCTTCGAGCCGCTCGAGAACGGTCCCCTCGCGGGGCGCTGCATCTCCCGCGAGGATTTCGCCCGCGCCATGCGTACCCTCTACGCCCTCAAAGGATGGGACCTCGAGACCGGCATCCCTACCCCCGCAAAGCTCGCCGAGCTGGATATTGATTGGGCCGCAAAGCTGTTGGAAGAGAATTAGGACGGGATTTCGTGGCTCGAGGCCACCGGTAATATCAACGTAATCTGCGGCCTAACCCTCCTATTGCGCACCAATGTTCTATAATAATAATGGCCGGCGCGATGTCCCGCGCCGATAGCCAGAAAATCGAGTTTTGGTGCGAAATATGGTTGGTCAGACTCAAAAACAGGCTCCCATCCAGGTCGAAAACCTGAGCAAAACCTATCAAGTCGCCGAGCGCGAGGGTGGGTTTACCTCCGCGCTGCGCGGCTTTTTCAAGCGCACCTATAAAGACGTGCGCGCCGTCCAGGAGGTCAATTTCCAGATCGGTCAGGGCGAGGTGGTCGGTTTCATCGGCCCCAACGGCGCTGGGAAGACCACCACGCTCAAGATGCTCTCCGGCCTGCTCCACCCCAGCGGCGGTAAGGTCCAGGTCCTGGGCTTCACCCCCTGGGACCGCCGCCCTGAGTACTTGCGCGCGATGACCCTGGTGATGGGCCAGCGCAACCGCCTCTCCTGGGATATCCCCGCCGCCGATTCCTTCCTCCTCAACCAGGCCATCTACCGCATCAGCGACGCCGATTACCGCCAGACTTTGAAGGAGCTGGACGAGCTCCTCGGGTTGGCCCCCATCACCCGCAAGCCGGTGCGCAACCTCTCCCTCGGCGAGCGGATGAAGTGCGAGCTAGCCGCCGCCCTGCTCCACCGCCCCAGAGTCCTCTTCCTCGACGAGCCCACCATCGGGCTGGATATCTCCGCCCAGGCGCGCATCCGCTCCTTCCTCCAGGAGTACAACCGCCGCACCGGGGCGACCATCCTCCTCACCAGCCACTACATGGCCGACGTGACCGCCCTTTGCGAGCGGATCATCATCATTCACCACGGGCGGCTCAAATACGACGGCGGCCTCAGCGAGCTCTCCCGCCAGATCGCCCCGTTCAAGATCATCGGCGTCGACCTGGCCACATATGCCCACGCGGACCTTCGCGCCTATGGCACGGAGGTCCCCAATCCCAGCGGCGACGGCAAGTGCCTCGTCCAGGTCCCCGCGGAGCAGGTCGCCGCGATCACCGCGCGCATCCTCGCCGAGATGCCCGTCCTCGACCTGACCGTCGAGGACCCGCCGATCGAGGACGTGATCGAGCGCGCTTTTCAGGAAAAGGTGGATTAATGCTCAAGATTTTTCAGCGCCTCTGGCAGGTCAACTGGGCCGAGCAGTGGCAGTATCGCGCCAATCTGATCATGTACCTGCTCTACGGCCTGGTTTCCCCGGTCGTGTACCTCTCCGTCTGGCGCGCCGTGGCCAACAGCCAGAACACCGTCAAAGGGCTCACCGCCGCCGATTTCGCCGCCTATTACCTCACCCTGGTCATCGTCGACAAGCTCACCCAGGAAATCACCATCCACATCTTCGCCTACAAGGTCCAGGACGGCACGCTCTCCGACGACTTGCTCCGCCCCACACATCCTCTGCTGACCAACGGCCTGATGTACAACATCGCTTTCAAGGTCCTCACCCTTATTGCCCTGGCTCCCATCTGGGTGGTCCTCTTCCTGGCCTTCCGCCCCGACTTCAGCCACGTCACCGCCGCGAACCTGAGCCTGGCGACCCTCGCCGTGCTCGGCGGCTTCGCGATCAACTTCCTCCTGGGGGCGATCATCACGTGCATCGCTTTCTGGACGACGCGGGTCTATTCGATTAGCGAGTTTATCTACGCCTTCGCCCTGCTCCTGGGGGGCACCTTCGTCCCACTCGACCTGCTGCCTGTGGCCGTCCAGAACGTCGCCCGGTTCCTTCCGTTCCAGCTTTTCATTTACTTCCCCATCCAGCTCATCCTTGGCCGCCTCACCCCTGATCAGATCCGCATGGACTTCATCCTGCAGGCCGTCTGGTTTGGCCTGGCCCTGCTCGCCTTCGGATGGATCTGGCGCGCCGGACTCAAGCGCTATTCCGCGGTGGGAGCCTGAATGAAACACGTCTTCAAGCTCATTGCCGCCTATCTGAAGGTCAACCTGCAACAGGCAGCCGCTTACCGCGCAGACACGACCTTCAGCATTGTCATGAACCTCTTCTGGCTGGTCTGGGAGCTGATCAGCCTCCAGGTGATCTTCAGCAACACCTCCTCGCTCAGCGGCTGGGGCCTGGGGGAATTAATCGCTCTTCTCGGCGTCTGGCGGTTGGCCAATATGTTCATGTACTCCATCGTCTGGCCCAACACCGAGCGCTTCAACACCAGCATCCGCGACGGCTCCTTCGACTACAACCTGCTCCAGCCGGTCAACAGCCAGCTCCTGGTCAGCATCTCGCGCGTGGTCGTCTGGCGGGTCTGGGAGATCGTCCTGGCCGCGATCCTCATCGGCGTGGGGGTCAGCATGAGCCGCAGCATCGCCACCTTCTCCAACCTGGTCAGCTTCCTCGTCCTGGCCCTGTCCGGCATGGCGGTGCTCTACAGCCTGTGGATCGTCCTGATCGCCTTTACCTTCTGGTTCGTCAAGTTCGACAATAACGTCACCATCCTCGACGCGCTGATGAGCGCCGGGCGCTTCCCCGCCACAGTCTACCCGCCCTGGCTGCGCATCATCGTCACCTTCGTCATCCCCATCGCCATCGCCACCACCGTCCCGCTCCAGGGCCTGCGCGGCGACCTGGCCTGGTGGCAGGTCCTCGTCTTCCTGGGCATCGGCGTCGCCGCCCTCTTCATCTCCTCGCGCATCTGGCGGGCCGGGATTAGAAAGTATTCCAGCGCCAGCAGCTAACATCAAAAGGCAGACCAGAAGGGTTTGGAAATCCCCACAGGTCTGCCTGAAAACAAAAGATTAGCGCCATGCTTCTTACGGTTCTCGGCTCTCGGTTCTCGTCACTCCTTCAGCTCCACAATCGCCAGCGCCGCCAGCCCCAATCCCAACAGGATGCCGGTCGTCTGCGGGGTAACCTTCCCGAGGATGTTCAGCACCACCGCGGCGATGCCCATTGCGACAGCGACTGCCTTGAAAATAAGGGTGACCAGGGGTACATCCGATGGTTGATTTTCCTCTTCCCCGGTACAATATATCCAGCGGTTAATCCCAACCGACCGTAGGGGTCGACCTACGTGTCGACCCGCTCTGCGGTGCAATGATGCAATGACCTGCGCCGTGGCAAGGACGGGCGGACACATAGGTCCGCACCCTACAGAAAGGATCTGTGCCCTGGCAAGGACCTGGGCGGATCCTCCTTTCGGTCAGCAGAGCCGCCCTTACAGTTCTCTGCTCTCCTCTCTGCTCTCTTCCCAGGAGATTCCCATGCCCTCTCCCCTCGCCGGCAAACCCGCTCCTCGCGAGCTCCTCACCAATATCCCCAGGCTCGTCTCCGCTTACTACACCTACCAGCCAGACCCGGCGGTCCGCGAGCAACGCGTCGCCTTCGGCACCTCCGGGCACCGCGGCTCTTCGCTCAAATGCTCCTTCAACGAAAACCACGTCCTCGCCATCTGCCAGGCAATCTGCGAGCACCGCCAGGCGCAGGGCATCAGCGGCCCGCTCTACATGGGGATGGACACCCACGCCCTGTCCGAGCCGGCCTTCGCCAGCGCGGTCGAAGTCTTCGCCGCCAATGGGGTCGAGCTGGTCATCCAGTCCGGCCTCGGCTACACCCCCACGCCGGTGATCTCCTTCGCCATCCTCACCTACAACCGGGGGAAACAGGCCGGCCTGGCCGATGGCGTGGTGATCACTCCCTCGCACAACCCCCCGGACGATGGCGGCTTCAAATACAACCCGCCCGCCGCCGGCCCCGCCGACACCGGCACCACCCGCGCCATCCAGGACCGCGCGAACGAGATCCTCGCCGGCGGGCTGAAGGCCGTGCGGCGCATTCCGTATACCCGCGCCCTGCGGGCCGCGAACGTCCACCACTACGATTACGTCTCCGCCTACGTCGCCGGGCTCGCCAGCGTGGTGGACCTGGAGGCGATCTCTTCCGCCGGGCTCAAGATCGGCGTCGATCCCCTCGGCGGGTCAAGCCTGGCCTTCTGGGCCCCCATCGCCGAGACCTACAAGCTCAATATCCAGGTCGTCAACCCCGTCCTTGACCCGACCTTCTCCTTCATGACCGTCGACCATGACGGCAAGATCCGCATGGACTGCTCCTCGCCCTACGCCATGGCCAGCCTGGTCGGCCTCAAGGACCAGTTCGACGTCGCCTTCGGCAACGACCCCGACGCCGACCGCCACGGCATCGTCACCCCCAGCGCCGGGCTGATGAACCCAAACCATTACCTGTCCGTCGCCATCGACTACCTCTTCCGCAGGCGGACCGGCTGGCCCGTGGACGCCGCGGTGGGCAAGACGGTCGTCTCCAGCTCGATGATCGACCGCGTCGCCGCCGGCCTGGGCCGCCGTCTGGCCGAGGTGCCGGTGGGCTTTAAATGGTTCGTCGATGGCCTGCTCAACAGCTCTTTCGGTTTCGGAGGCGAGGAGAGCGCCGGCGCGTCCTTCCTCCGCCGCGACGGCAGCGTCTGGACCACCGACAAAGACGGGCCGATCATGGACCTGCTCGCCGCCGAGATCACCGCCGTCATCGGCCGCGACCCTGGCGAGTACTACCGCGCCCTCGAGGGCCAGTTCGGCAGCCCGGTCTACGAGCGCAAAGATGTCCCCGCTTCCCCGGAGCAAAAGGCCGTGCTCAACGATCTCTCCCCTGAGATGGTCGAGGCCTATACCCTCGCCGGCGAGCCGATCCTCGCCCGCCTGACCCGCGCCCCCAGCAACAACGCCCCGATCGGCGGGCTCAAGGTGGTCACCGAGAACGGCTGGTTCGCCGCCCGCCCCTCCGGCACCGAGGACATCTACAAAATCTATGCCGAATCCTTCAAGGGCTCCGCCCACCTCGAAGCCATCTTCTCCGAAGCCCAGGAGATTGTGAATGCGGCTCTAGCAAAAGGAACCCCATGACCACATCCCTCCTCCTCATCGACGTCCAGAATGATTATTTCCCCGGCGGGAAAATGGAGCTCGAAGGCAGCCTCGAAGCCGCCCAACAGGCCCGCCGCCTCCTCGACTGCTTCCGCCAGCGCCATCTTCCCCTCGTCCACATCCAGCACCTCGCCGTCCGCCCCGGCGCGACCTTCTTCCTTCCCGGGACCAAGGGCGCCCAGATCCATCCCCTCGTCGCCCCGCTCGAGGGCGAGACCCTCTTCCAGAAAAACTACCCCAACAGCTTCCGCCAGACCTCGCTCCTCGAGCACCTCCACTCCCTTTCGGTCGACCGCCTGGTCATCGCCGGCAGCATGACCCACATGTGCATCGACGCCACGACCCGCGCGGCCTATGACCACGGCTTTCAGTGCCTCGTCGCCCACGACGCCTGCGCGACCCGCGCCCTCAATTTCGGCGAGCGGACCGTCCCCGCCGCCGACGTTCATGCTGCCTTCCTCGCCGCGCTCAAGTCCACATTCGCGACAGTGCTCAGCGTGGAAGAAATTTTGAAAGAAAGTGAAATGCAGTGAAACTCTGGCGCAAGGCCGGCTTCACCCTGCGGGGCGCGGCCGATTTCGAACACCCACCCGGCTCCAGGCTGCGCTGCAACGACTGGCGCCTGGATTTGTTCCCATCAACCACCGAATAAGAAGGGTCGAAACCGACCTTCAAACCGCCGGCATTCTCTGATCGATCACCAACGTTAATATAATGAACCCCACCTGGAGTTGGAAAAAACAGGTAGGGCTCCGGATCGTTATTTGCCAGGGATTGGAATTCCGCTCTACTTCATCAGGATTCCATCGCGCTCAACAGAATTCCCACCAGCAGAGCCAGCGCCTCGCAACCCTGCCATGCCAGAAGTTCCTCATCAAATTATTAACCAGGCCATACATCCTGTACCACCATACCTGCGTATCTGTGTATGAATTCAGGAATAGAAGGGCCAACTGGCCCTTGATAAAGTAAGGAGTTACATGTCATGAAGGAGGTAGATGATGAAACACCTGATTTCTCTCAATCCAGGGCGAGCCCTGAGTGCTGCCCTTTTCGTTCTCGTTTTAACCGCCTGCGCTCCCGCCGCCGCCGCGACTCTCCCACCGCCCCAATACAATGATGTCCCCCAGCCAACCCGTGAGAACACCGCAACCCCGCCAGCCACTGCGACCAGGGCACCTACGGCCGCGGAGCAGATCCCCGCTACCGGCGGCGCGACCGTGCAGGCCGCTGACAATCCGAAGCTGGGAAAGATCCTCGTTAACGCCAACGGTTTGACCCTCTACACCTTCGAGATCGACACCCCCCAGGAGAGCAAGTGCACCGCCAGCGACTGCGTCACGTACTGGCCGCCGCTCACTGCCAGCGCGCAGCCCCAGGGCGGGCCCGGCGTCGCCGCCGCCCTGGCGACGATCTCACGGCCCGACGGCGCGAAACAGGTCACCTACGATGGCAAGCCCCTCTACACATTTATCGGCGATAAGAACCCGGGCGACGCGACCGGCGACGGCTTCAATCAGTTTGGCGGTGTCTGGCACGCGGCAACCGTCAGCGCGGCACCATCCAGCTCTACCCCGGCTGCCTCAGGCGCTGCCCCCAGCGACGGCCCCGGCGGCTACCACTATTGATGCCGAAATCCCCAGAGAGGGCGGTGAGGTTTCATCTCGCCGCCCTCCTTGTATTACTGCGGGATAAACCAGGTCGTCACCCCATACCCGCCGATCGACACGTCGACATTGACCTGGTAACCTACAGTCGCGCCGCCAATCGACCGGCTGCACGAGGCGATACCGGTTCCCTCTGTAAGACCAGGGCAGGTCGGAGTGGTGGTCTTATAATGCCAGGTGGTCGCCATGGACTGCCCGGCCTGACCCACATTGTTGACCAGCAGCCTGCCGTACACGGTTACCGTTGAGTTCTGCCGGGGGCTTCCATTCGAAACCCAGGCGCAGATCTGCGCCGGCCCGCTGGCCGCGCACTGCACGTTTTCCCCCACGGGGGGTGGAGGCGGCTCCTGCCGGACCACCAGGGGTAAATAAACTAGGTTAGTTTCTGGTGCGAAACACGCACCCAGCACATTAACAATTTGACAAACGAAATGCCTCTTTGGTAAAAGGAAGGTGACCAGACCAAACCCATACCGCGGAGGCACCTCCCATGTTACGCGAACAGTACGCAAAAGACAA
>DATKLX010000046.1:0-3653 GCA_035542155.1 Anaerolineaceae bacterium | reverse complement strand
CATCATCACCGAGCCAGAGACAGCCTCGACCGGGAACGTCTCATCCTCATCCCTGGATTCATAGAGATAGCCTGTGAAACGCGGGTTTTTGGGAAAAACCCGGTTCAAACCAAGAAAATAGCAAAGGACGTCCCAAGGGCGGGCTTCACTGCGATGGCATTGCTTTTGGAGCGTGCCGTCCCGATTCAGCACCTTTGGCGAGCAGATCCCCACATTGGAATGATCGTCCATGAACCGGAGCATGCGCTCGAATGCCGCGGGTTGAATCACCGTATCCGGATTTAACTGGACCACATAATCGCCTCTAGCTAACCGGAACGCCTGGTTCATGGGCCCCGTGTACCCCCGGTTACTCGAATTCTCGATCACCTGGACGAACGGAAAATTGGAACGCAGCATTTCCACGGTGCCATCGTCCGAACAATTATCAACGACGATGATCTCGCAATCTTGCTGCGGGTGATTTTCCAAAATAGATTGGATACAACTCCTGAGCAGCTCTCGAGATCGATAAGTAACGATACAGATGGATAGTTTCATCCTGGCCCCCTGCGATTATATCCGACTCGACCATCCTCCTCCAGGGTGATCCCGGTACTTCTCAAGTTAAAATGGGAAAATCGGCGTAATGAGCCGTCGGAAAAAGACCCATACCTGGCGTAGGAGCGTCCAGAGCCCGCGATGGGTCAGCTCATACCAGCCCCTGCGGATGTTCGTTGGCTGCCTTTCGAGCTCGGGATCCAGCCGCTCGACCACGGCATCTGGCCCAGGACAGAACTCGAGCAACAATGATTTTCCAGTTGCCGCTGACATTTCATTCAAAAGGTTCACCAGCTCCTGAGATCGTACCCGGGGATGATAGCCATCGAGCGCATCCTCGTAAGCGCGGTTACCAACCTCAATCCTTTTTTCCTCGGAAAGGATCATCCAGCTTAGAACTCCTTCCCACTCAATGCTCTCCTTTGCTAAAAATCCGTTTTCACCCGGTTCGATTGCAAAAGAAAACGCATCCGTTGGGCTGGCGATGGTGGGAACGCGCACCAGGGCAGCCTCTAACCACTTGATTTCACTCTTGGATTGGCTGAAGGGATTATCCAGGCGGAGCGGCGCCAGGTTGATATCCCAATTCGCCAGGTAAGTGGGAAGATCGCGCCAGTTTACAGAAGGACGCCTGGTCAAACGATCGGTGAAAGGCTCCCAACCAGCGCCCAGGTCCAACGGGCCGATGGTTTCCAAACAAACCTGGGGAAATTTGCGCATAAGATCCTGGATCACCGGGCGGACGATCTCAAAGTCGCGCCGGTGAGTCGGCGTCCCGCTGGCGTACCCGATCGTGATATTTCCGGGCCGTTTGGACCTATATTGATAGGCCGCATTCGCGCACTCCAGCATTTCCATGCTAAATGCATTACGGTGAACCCGAACCGGTCTGTCCAATGACGAAGCCTGGTTTGCCAGGTACCGCGTCGAAGCGATAATTCCATCGCAGGCCACCAGCGTTTGCCGGTTGCGCAGCATCGTCTCCCGGTACACCTGCGCCCGGATCCGGTCCTTGAAGTCCGGGCTGTCGATCCACTGGAACGCCTGCGGTTCGAAGGTCAGGTCATCGGTATCGGCCAGGACCAGCCCTCCTCGCAAGTGGACCTGATCTATGGTTTTCTCGACCAACCGGTCGCAGGATACTCGCTGCAGAATCAGGACTATCGGCGCGCCAATTCTGGCATCAACTCCCTGGTCCAATATATGCCGCACCTCCACCCCAATATTGGCTATGCGCAACTGCTCGCGGAGGTGGAAGGCCCGATATCGGCGGGTATCGCCTTTCACACCTGAAAGAATCAATATCTGCTGATCAGGCGCCATCGAACCTTTTCCCAAGTTGCAGCAAAGTTGCCTTCCAGTACTTTCCCTTTTCTGAATTTCATGTTTTGGTTCTTCCTGATCTCGCTTTCTGTCATTTCTTCCAACATCTCAGGAAAATTCTCAAATTCAGGGAGTGGTCTGGTTTCTCCTGCCAGAATCATTGGCAGGTAAAATTCGACAAGGCTATTCTCGGTGATCTCTGGCAAACCTCTCCATTGTATTGGACGAAAATATTTCAGATCCATATGTTGGAGCTTACAGAAATAAGTTCTGTTGATACCTATCTTTTTGCGTTTCACGATAATTTCAGGAAGATCACGGAGCCATTTTACCCAGGCAGCCAGGTAAATCCCTGCGGTCGTAAATTGAAGCCGAAAAACGGCTTGAACGATATGGAGAACATCCTCAAACAAATATCCCCCCAGGAAGCGAATTAAATTCTCTAACGGGACTAGTTTCGTGGCAAATCTCAATCGGCTATAAGTTACTTCAGCGACCTTCCCTTCAGAAAGTCCAGAATAGTTCTTGCCATTGGATCCGCCAAAGGCGTGGAAAACCTCCGCCTTTGGGTTCGCAAGAATCAGGTAACCTTTATTTCTAGCTTGATAACACCAATCTGCATCTTCGTAATACATCCCATAATTCTCATCCATTCCTCCAACAGCCTCCCAGGCCTGCCTGGAAATTAATGTCGTGGCAAAGCAGGCCGAAGGAACTTCCTCGACAGCATCCAGTTGGCCCAGATCGATTTGACCAAATCCCAAATCAGTGCCATAGAAGGAGGGGCCGACGATATTTCCCAGACCATTCAGAAAGTTGGGAGCCCAGGTTAAAAGCAATTTCGCCGCGACAGCTCCACAGTTTATCTTGTTATCTTCGCTTCTCACTACGAGACGGTGTATCGTATCGGGTTTGAGGAGAATGTCCTGATTTAGTATACAAAAATACTCCCCGCTGGCTTGTTGAATTCCACAGTTTGTCGCTTTTGCAAAAGGGACTGAATGCTCTAAATGGATGACCCGAATATCTCCACGATATGTCTCCTTGATCCACCCCCCGGTTCCATCTGTTGGCCCATTCTCGACAAGTATAATTTCAATAGGAGAATAGATCTGGTTGAGGATGGTCGGTATTAGGCTTTTGATCCATTCCATTCCACGATAGGCCACAATGATGACCGACACCTTTTTTCCGATCACAGGATGTTCAACAGGCTTCTGATCAGTAATATGATCCATTTGGCGGCATAGCAAACCTGCTTCAGCCAGAATTGCTATCCCAGCGCGAATAATCGTTGGGTCTTGAATCAGGAGGTGTTTGTCTTCAAGAATTTCCTCCAGATGGTGACCATGGGCTTCCTCGTAGAGACCATACATCTGCTCGTCAAGCGCGACCAGTCCACCCTCTTTCGTCTGAACCAGGAACCGCCCGGCGATTTTTTTAGAATTTTGAATGCTGTTTTTCCTATACTCGAACTGATTCACCATGAAACTTTTCCAGAGTTGATAATTCGATCAAAGGTCACCCTCTCGATTCAGGTCAAGCATTAAGTATTGTTTCATAGACCCGGCGATAGTTCTGGGCGATTCGAGTCCATGTATACCTTTGAGCCGTTTTTTGATAACCCTCTTCGGCCATTGCCGCTGCTTTTTGAGGATGGTTTAGCAGGTCTGCAATTGCATTCGCCAATGATCGCTCATCCTGATATTGGACAAGAATTCCATCTACGTTGTCCCTCACGACATAAGGGATAGCCCCCCGCGAGCAACCCACAACTGGTTTTTTCGCCG